>NZ_UCNJ01000028.1 GCF_900473965.1 Synechococcus sp. UW179A
CCACCCGTCGACAGGAAGCCTGGCGACTCACGGACCTCAAACGCCTTGAGGCCGTGGCCACGCTTCCTGAGGTCAGGGAGACTCCGGACTTCAGGATGCCTGCGGTCGCTGATGGGGTGACGCGGCTCGTCTTGGGAGGTCAGACGGATCCGCTGCACGGAGTCACTCTTCCGGAGGGGGTGACCTCACTCACCGATGCCGAGCTCACGGATCACCTTGGCCATAGCCTGGATCACTGCGGCTGTGCCGAAGCCTGGCCTGTTCAGTTCAATCACGCTCACAGCCGGCACGTCCTCGCTCTTCGGGTTTGCGGCAAGGTCCCTCCTCTAGAACTTGTGTTCGCCACCGGTGTTGGACTGACTGCCACCAGGGTGTTGTTGCTGCTGGAGTCGAGTGCGGAGCTGGAGCTGTTGCAGGTTTTTCCTGCAGAGGGTTCTCCGCCTGATGTGCAGCGAGCTCATAGCCACGTATTGGAAGTTCAACTCGGACAAGACGCCTGCTTGTGTCACGGTGTTCTCGCAAGTGGTTCTGGCAACGCATCGTTGATGGTGCATCTGGCTATCGAGCAGGAGCCAAGCAGTCACTACGGGCTGACGAGCGTTTGCAGAGGCTGGTGTTTCGGAAGGCTTGAACCGCGAGTGCTGCAACTGGAGGGGCAGGCCACCACAGGAATCCATGGCCTGTCGATGACAACGGCCGACGAACAATTCGCGACGCACAGCAGCATGCGTTTCGGTGGTCCTGAGGGTGAGCTTGATCAGCTGCAGAAAGCTGTTGCGGCTGATCGTTCCCACAGCATTTTCAACGGCGCTATTCAGGTGCCTAGACCGGCGCAGCGAACCGATGCAGCTCAGCTCAGCCGCAGTTTGCTGCTTTCACGGCGCGCGCGCGTGGACGCCAAGCCTGAGTTGGAAATCATTGCTGACGATGTGAAGTGCGCACACGGCGCCACCGTCAGCCAACTTCAGCAGGAGGAACTTTTTTACCTTCGTAGTCGTGGAGTTGACGGCGACGATGCAGCTGCATTGCTACTGAGGGGTTTCTGCTGCGAAGTGGTGGATCGTCTACCAGCAGCGGCAAAGGCCTGGATGGCCTCTGGAGCGATCGCTGACCCCTCTCGACCCCTATGACCACACTTTCTCGTGATACCGGCGTCTCTCTAGCGGAACGGACCCGTTCAGATTTCCCGATCCTGGATCAGCGATCGTCCCAGGGCGGTCCTCTGATCTATCTCGACCATGCCGCCACCAGCCAGAAACCTCAGGTAGTGCTTGACGCCTTGCAGGCTTATTACGCCTGTGACAACGCCAACGTTCATCGAGGAGCACATCAGCTCAGCGCCAGGGCAACCGAGGCCTTTGAAGCGGCCCGCTCCATCACCGCTTCCTATGTGGGTGCGGCCGGCCCGCAGGAGATCGTGTTCACCCGAAACGCCACCGAAGGCATCAATCTGGTGGCACGCAGCTGGGGCAACGCCAATCTGCGTGAAGGTGATGAGATCCTGCTCACGTTGATGGAGCACCACAGCAACTTGGTGCCCTGGCAATTGCTATCGCAGAGAACCGGTTGTGTGCTGCGTCATGTGGGAATCACCGAAACAGGAGAGCTCGATCTTGATGACTTCCATTCCAAGCTGACTGATCGCACAAGGCTGGTCAGCCTTGTGCACATCAGCAACACGCTGGGTTGCCGCAATCCTCTTGATCTGGTCATCCCAGCTGCTCATGCTGCCGGAGCCCTGGTGTTGGTGGATGCGTGCCAGAGCCTTGCCCATCACCCCATGTCGGTCAAGTCTCTCGATGCTGATTTTCTTGTGGGTTCATCGCATAAGCTTTGCGGCCCAACAGGGATGGGATTCCTGTGGGCGAGGGAAGCTCTATTGGACTCGATGCCGCCCTTCCTCGGCGGCGGAGAAATGATTCAGGATGTCTATCTGGATCACAGCACCTGGGCGAACCTTCCGTACAAGTTCGAGGCCGGAACGCCCGCCATCGGAGAGGCCGTTGGGATGGGTGCAGCACTCACCTATCTCGAACAGATCGGACTTGAGAACATCGCCGCCTGGGAGGCGGAACTCACCCGGCATCTGTTCAATCGCCTGCAGGCGATTGATGGTCTTCGCATCCTTGGACCCACACCTCAGCAACAGCCTGGTCGTGCTGCCCTCGCCACCTTCCTCGTGGATGGGGTCCATGCCAATGACATCGCGGCCATGATCGATCTCGCGGGGATCTGCATTCGTAGTGGACATCACTGTTGTCAACCACTGCACCGCCACTACGAAGTCACCGGTTCCGCCCGCGCCAGCCTCAGCTTCATCACAACGCTGGCGGAGATTGATCGTTTCGCCGATGAGCTTCAGGGTGTGATCGATTTTTTCCGGGAGAACGGCTAAAGCCCTTTCCCCGCCTCCTGCTCTTTGCTCTCTGCCTAGAGCCAGCTGCATATCGCTGAGACAGCTATCTCGCTGGGATGGGCAATGGCTCTCTGGAGTGATCAGCGCCTGCGAGTTTGACGGCCGAGCCGTAGGCCGAGTAGCAGGGAGGCTAGGGTGAGCAACAGCGCCACAGCGTTGAATCGGGGCAGTCCCCAGCTGATGATCATCAGTGGGGCAATGGCTGTGATCAGTCCTCCCCCGAGGAATGGTTCGAACAGCAACTGCTTGAACGAGAACGCCTCCAAGGCACGACTGCTTCCGAAGGGATCCGCCATGCGCAGCAGCAGTAGTCCTGTTGCTGTGACACCGGTGCCCTGGCCGAAGTCGGCGATGCCTCGTTCGCACCAGTGATCGCTGAAAATGCGTGGAGCCAGCCAAAGAAAGGCGCACACGTTCCAGGTCAGCCCCACCAGGGCAAGTGCGATAAAGGGCAGCCAGTTCTCTTCAAGCAAGGGGAGATTGAGGCTGGCCATGGCCGCGGTGATCAATAAATCCATGGAGAGGGATCCGATGCTGGCTTGGGCCACGGGCGACACGAGTGAGGTCTGGCGGCTGCGTTGCAGCAGCACCTGCACAATCAGTCCTCCCACCATCGCGAGGGGAAAGACGGGAATTGCGGTGATCAGACGGGATGTTTCGACACTTCCCGTCAGGGAGCCGAAAAGCGTGAGCCCCGCCTTCAACAGGAGGCCGAGTCCTACGGCCCCGCCAGCCAGGGCCATGTTGACCGTCAGAGCGTCGATCGTGATCGAGGCTGACGAGTCTGCGTCAATCGTTCCTGATGCTGTCTCCAGAGCTAGGCGTTCGTCGGCTGACATCGGATCGTCGTCGGCCATTCGTCGCAAAAGCGATGACGCCTTTGTGGGACCTTCGTTCGTTGGCTCCACTGATAGCCAACGCCGCCTGCGACCGATGACGACCAGGGTGCTGCCCAGTATCACTGCGGTGAGCACACCCACTGTGGCCATGGCCAAGCCCAGGGTTTCGCCTGAGGCCAGACCCAGTTCACGGAAGGTGGGTCCCATGCCGGCTGCAGTGCCATGGCCACCTTCAAAGCCCACTTCGATCAGCGCTGCCATCAATGGATTGGTGCCCAACAGGGGCTGCAGCACCGCCATCACCAGCAGGCCTCCGACCAGATACTGGCCAAAGCCCAGAACCATGCCAAAGGCTGTTTGGCCAGCGGCCCGGTTCCAGATCACACCAGGGCTTGGGAGCTGTTGACCAAGGAACAAGGTGGCGAAGACCAGGGAGATCAGCACGCCGGGTGTCTCGCTCCAGACTTGGTAAACCTGTTCAGGGAACAACTTCCATGGTCCGAATGGGCCGATTAGCAGGCCAAGAAGGCCTGCCACGAGTGCCTCAGGAATCCCCAGGCTGCGTAGCCAGCGCAGGCGCTGACGCAGGGCCATTCCCACAAGCAGCAACAGGCTGAGCCCTGCGAAGGCCACCAGAACATCGAACAGTTGCATCCTCATTGCTGTGTGCCAATTGATGGAACGATGCCATCTCGGACAGTGCTTTGTTCGTGATGGCGATCGGACAGGCAGATTGGCCCAGGTCTATCCACTCGATCCGGATGAACATTGACGGCCAGGCCTGGCGCACCATCGGATTGGAACCGGACGGCCTCTCGGTCTGGGTGATTGATCAGACCCAGTTGCCCCATCGCTTTGAGACCCGCACCCTCAGCAGCTGTGAGCAGGCGGCTACTGCCATCAGCACCATGGTGGTCCGCGGCGCTCCGCTGATCGGGGTGACCGGTGCCTATGGCCTGATGTTGGCTTTGCAAAATGACGCCAGTGATGCAGCCCTTGCAGAGGCGTTTAAAGATCTCAATGCCACGCGCCCCACTGCGGTGAATCTGCGCTGGGCGCTGGAGCGTGTGCGTGATCGTGTGTTGCCTCTGCCTCCGGCGCAACGGGCCGCAGCTGCATGCGAGGAGGCCGGTTTGATCGCTGACGAAGACGTGGCTATGTGCTCAGCCATCGGCGACCACGGCCTGGAGCTTTTCCAGAGGCTCGCGGCGGCTAGGCCAGAAGCGCGTCAGAGCCGGCCTTTTCAGGTGTTGACCCACTGCAATGCTGGTTGGCTTGCCACGGTTGACTGGGGTACGGCGTTAGCCCCGATCTACAAGGCCCGACGCGCCGGTCTTGATCTTCATGTCTGGGTGGATGAGACCCGACCCCGCAACCAGGGTGCATCGCTCACGGCCTACGAGCTCGGCCGAGAAGGCGTTCCCCACACCGTGATCGTTGACAACGCCGGAGGTCATCTGATGCAGAACGGTGAAGTGGATGCGGTGATCGTCGGAACGGATCGCACCACCCGCCGTGGAGATGTCTGCAACAAGATCGGGACCTATCTGAAGGCCCTGGCGGCCCATGACAACGCGGTGCCCTTCTATGTGGCACTCCCCGCATCAACCATCGACTGGAGCCTGGATGACGGGGTGGCGGAAATTCCGATTGAAGCTCGATCTCCCCGGGAGGTCACGGCGATTCAGGGTCGCCTGCTGGATGGACCAACTGCAGGGACGCTGGCTCAGGTGCAGCTCACACCCCAGGGAAGTGATGGCTTCAACCCCGCCTTTGATGTGACCCCTGCCCGACTGGTCACTGCGCTGATCACTGATCGTGGTGTTGCTGATGCCAGTGAGGAGGGGCTGAAGAGCCTGTATGGCTGTGGCTGATCGCTTGGATGATCAGGAGCTGCGCCATCAGTTGGTGACCGTGGCACGCCGAATGAATGGAACCGGCCTCAACCAGGGCACGTCCGGAAATCTCTCGGTACGGATTGAGGAAGGACTTCTGGTGACTCCCAGTTCACTGCCCTATGAACAGATGGAGGTTGGTGATCTGGTGGCACTGGATCTGAGAGGACAACCCTTGAAGGAGAAACAGCGGCGACCGTCGTCGGAATGGCGCCTGCATGCGGATGTGCTCAGCTGCCGCCCTGAAGCGATGGCTGTGCTGCATTGCCACCCCATTCATGCCACAGCACTGGCCTGCCATGACCGCGGCATTCCTGCATTTCACTACATGGTTGCGGTGGCCGGCGGTGATGAGATCCAGTGTGCTCCTTACGCCACCTTCGGGACCAAGGAACTCTCCGAGAACGTGGTGAATGCTCTCGCCCAACGCAGCGCCTGTTTGCTGGCCAGGCACGGGATGGTCACGCTGGGGAAGGATCTGGAGTCCGCATTGCGGGTGGCGGTTGAGGTGGAGACCCTGGCGCGCATGTATCTGCAGGCTCTGCAGTTGGGGGAGCCCCCGCTGCTCTCCACGCAACAAATGCAAGCTGTGCATGCCCAGTTCCGCGGTCTTCATTACGGACAGGCCGATCAGAGTCCGAGGTGACGACGGAAGAAACACTCCGTTGCTTCCAGCACCTGCACCTTGACATCACTGTCACGGAATCCATGACCTTCTTCCGCAAAGGTCTGTACCTCGACAGGCAGGCCGTTGTTGCTCAGTGCAGCGGCCATGCGTTCCGTTTGCTCCGGCACTACCACCTTGTCCTGTAGACCCTGGAAAAAGATCACTGGGCAGCTCATGGATTGTGCATGCTGGAGCGGTGAGCGCTCTTCGTAGCGGGCTCGATCTTCAGGCCAGGCCCCTACAAGCGAGTCGAGATAGCGAGCTTCAAAGCGGTGCGTCTCCGAAGCCAGAGATGTGAGGTCGCTCACGGCGTATCGGCATGCTCCTGCCCGGAACACATTGGTGAAGCAGAGGCAAGCCAGGGTGGTGAATCCACCGGCGCTGCCCCCTTCAATGGCGATTTTTTGGGGATCGGCATGGCCGGCCTCGACAAGAGCCATGGCTGCCGCTGCGCAGTCTTTCACGTCCACCACCCCCCAGCTGCCGTTCAGCCTTTCCCGGTAAGCCCGACCAAACCCGGTGGATCCTCCATAATTCACATCCACTACCCCCCAGCCGCGGGTGGTCCAGAACTGGATGCCAAGGCTGAGGCCGCGGCGAGCCATAGCAGTTGGTCCGCTGTGGCTTTTCACAAGTAAGGGTGAATCGCTGCTGGCTCCACCGAGGGGCGGGTAATACCAGGCGTGAGTACGCAGGTCATCGGCGCCTACAAACCAGAATGGTTCGGCGCTGCTGACGGCGTCGTTCGGTAGCGCGGCCTCGCTGGCCGGCGTGTGCTGCCAATCGCCGCTGGCAAGCTCCAGCTCCAGCAGGCCCTGGCCGATACAGGAGCTGCTGGCGAGCACAACGGCCCGTCCTGCGTCGGCATGCAGATCGGCTAGATCATCGAAGGGCTGATCGATGCTGAGGATCGTTCCATCGCCTCTCAGCTGCTTCAGCTCCCAGCGACCTTCAGAGCAAACCGCTGCCAGCAGCTGCTCGCCATCCCAGGCACTGGTGCTCATGCCAAACACCCACTGGGGCATTGCGGTTTCCGCCTGCATGGGCCATTGACGCTCCCAGTTGTGCTTTCCGCTGGCGGGATCGCCAAGCCGCATGAGGTTCCACCAACCACTGCTGTCTTCAGCAACGACCAGGCTGTCGTCGGGTTGCCACAGCGGCTGAAACACGGAGATCGGCTGCTCGGCATCCGGTCGGCTTCCGGCCAGCGTTTGTACCTGCATCAGCTCCCCTTCTGATGTGAGAGTGGCGTGGCGAAGCTCGCTGGCATCCCAGGGCATAGCGGGCTGTCGCCATTCCACCCAGGCCAGCTGCTTTCCATCTGCGCTGAGCGCTGGATAGCCGACAAAATCATCGGCTGCGTGAAGCACCTGGGGATGTTGATCGCTCTGATTCAGGGCAACGCTCACCAGATGGTCACGACCGTTGCACTCCATCACTCCCAACCAAAGCAGCCGTGTCTGATCAATCAGGCCTCCTCCCAGGGCCCACTCGCCTGGTGCGCTGATGCGAATCGGTTGTGCTTCCGCTGTGAGGGCTGAGCAATTTTTACTGCCCAATCCACGCCAGGTCTGCTGCCAGAGACAGCCGTCGCCGTCGTCGATCCAGGTCAGTAACAGCTTGTCTGCTATCAGGGCCACGGCCATGGCCCCACCGCCGTATTCATGAATGCGGCAACGCAAATTAGCGGGGGCTGCCGTCAATTCCTTCGCTGGTTGATCGGTCTGATGCCAGGGGCGGATCATGGCCGTGGTCCGTCCTTTTTCCTGAGGTCGCTGCTCCAGCCAGAGCACCCAGTTGCCCAGAATCCGTGGTGTTTTCAGCACCGGTTGGCGTCCGAGGGCGGTCCTCGCGGACAGGGGCTGAGAACTGCTCATCGCTGCAATCCGATGCAAATGGGAGAACTGCCTAAGATCAGCACAGATTTGATTCAGGTTGAGACCTTGGCCAGGAGCTTCGCCCAGTTGGCACGATCCGCCGAGAAGACCAGTTCTTCAGTGGCTGTGCCGAAGAAGCCTCTGGATTCTCCGCCTCTTCACATTCACCAACTCGGTGACGAAGTTCTCAGGGTTGAAGGCCGCCGCGTCGGTAAAGTCGATGCGTCGGTGAGGGATCTGGCCAGAGACATGCTGCGCAGCATGTACACGGCCCGAGGCATCGGTTTGGCAGCTCCCCAAGTAGGGGTAGACAAACAGTTGCTGGTGATCGATCTCGATCCGGAAACACCGAGCACTCCACCTTTGGTGTTGATCAATCCCGAGATCGTCTCCGCCAGCGCAGGACTGGACACCTACGAAGAAGGCTGTCTGAGCATTCCAGGGGTTTATTTGGATGTGGTGAGACCCACTGCGGTGCAGGTGAGTTTCCGGGATGAGATGGGTCGACCGCGCACGATGAAGGCCGATGGTCTGATGGCTCGCTGTATCCAACACGAGATGGATCATCTCAATGGTGTGCTGTTCGTCGATCGGGTTACAGACAAAGGCGGACTGCTCAAAGAGCTCAAAGATCATGGTTTCCACTCCACCGACGTGCGCCCCGTCACTTGATCCCATGCCGATGAAACCCCTCGCAGGGCTGTTCCTGGCCCTTGCCTGTGTGCTCGGTATTGCTGCTACCGGAAGTGTTTTCGAGCTTGCTTATGGAGACCCGGATCTTGGCGTTACGCTCACCCGCTGGATCCTCGGGCTGACGCTTCCCGCCACGGTCGGGTCACTTCTGGTTGCGATTCGGCTCAACAAACCGGCCTGATCAGGGCAGCCGAAGCGCCTCGGCACTTTTACGATCCAGACACACTCTTCTGCTTCGATGGCCCGTATCCGGATCGCCGCTGCCGCTCTCACGGTTTTCGGTGCCACTGTCGCCACAGGACTGATGTCCTCGGTGCGCGCCCAGGGCTCCTTGTTCACCACCTCTGAGGTGGATGAAACCAAATTTGTTTTGGTTGCGGCTCCGATCGGCTCTGGCGAACGATCCCAGCTCAATATCTACGAGCAACGCACCAGTGCTCGTCCCTGCTACGCGGTGAGCGGCAGTGCGCCAGCCTCAGTTGATCCGTTGTTGGCAACCTTTGATTTCACGGGAATTTGTAATCGCTATATCGATGGCAATGGCTATTCGCTGCGCATCGGTGGCGACGATCTGGGAACGCGTTATCGCCTGTCGGTGATCAAGTCGGCGAACGATGTTCAGTTGATGGCGGTTCCAACTCGTAATCCATCGGAGCCCACTTTGCTGGTGGCTCGGGCAGGCGGCTTTGGCAACAATTTCGTCCAACTGAAGCTCGAGCCCGGCTGGCGGCTGATGCGCCGTCAATACGGAAAGCGCACCCTCGGTCATCTTTACGTGTACCGAGATGGCGTGCAGTCCGATTCAGGGAGCGCTGCTGAGACTGCTGTCCCTGACGAAACAGAACAGACCCCTTGAGGTCACTTGCTAAGTTAGTGCACTGGAAATCTCTTGCTTGTTGAATGACCCAGGTCACGGTCGGCGAAAACGAAGGCATCGAATCGGCGTTGCGTCGCTTCAAGCGTCAGGTCTCCAAAGCTGGAATCTTCGCTGACCTCAAGCGTCTGCGTCACCACGAAACACCAATCGAGAAGTACAAGCGCAAGGCTCAGCAGCGTCGCCGCCGTCGCTGAAGAAGCCCACCCGATGAGTTCTCAAACGGTTCATTGGGTGATTGGGGGAGTTTGAGAGTTCTTGGGAAAGGACTAAAAACCCGTATTTCGGCCTGTTGGCTTCCTCAGCGCTCCTGTCGAGACTGAACTCAGAGATGAGGAATCAACACAATGGGTCGCTCAATCAATGCATTCCGCTCCTGGATGGTGGAAACGCTTACCCATGCCATGGGAAATCCCAGAGAGGAGAAGATGACCATTCCTCCGGCCATTGGCCCACAGCCCTATCGGGATGATCCCAGGTCAGCTCGATGACAAGTTGAGACTGATGGTGCATGGTTTCTGGTCAGCTCCATGGCTCTGCAACATCAAAAGCTCTGAAACAAAGGGCAGAGGCCAGATTCTCAAGGGTCACCTGGTCATTGGCATGGAGGTCTGCCACTGTCCTGGCAACGCGCAGCAGACGCAGTCCGCTGCGCATGCTCAAACGTCGTGCGCGGATCACCTCCTCCCAATGGCTGATGGTTTCTGCCCCAAGCCGTCCATGACGCTGTAAGCCTTCGGCACTGAGTTCCCGATTGGTCACGCCATCTGGATTGCGCTGACGCATCCGCACCCGGGCGCGATGGATTGAGGCAGCGCTAAACGTCGGATCCTGTTGAGCAGAGTCTTCAGCCATGCTTTGTCGCAAACTGTTGGGTTCCGCTGGTTCGAGTTTCAACTGAAGATCCAGCCGGTCGAGCAGTGGTCCTGACAGACGCCCCCAGTAACGCCGACGTTTCAGCTCACTGCAGATGCAGCGGCGATCGCCTGACCAGCCGCATGGACAGGGATTGGCGGCAGCGACCAGGGTCACTTGGCTGGGGAAACGACAGCTGAGCCTTGCTCGACTCAGCCAGATCTCACCCTCTTCAAGCGGTTGGCGCAGCTGGTCGAGCACCGATCTGGGGAATTCGGTTAGTTCATCCAGGAAAAGCACTCCACCGTGGGCGAGGCTGAGTTCTCCTGGTCGGGGATTGGCACCTCCTCCAAGCAAGGCGACTGCTGTTGCGCTGTGGTGTGGGCTTCGAAAGGGGCGTTGCCTGATCAGCTGGCCTTTCCCACGGATGAGTCCGGCAATCGAATGCAGGCGGGTGATGTCCAGGGCTTCCTTCCTATCCAGAGGAGGAAGCAGAGATGGCAACTGATGGGCCAGAACGGTCTTGCCACATCCAGGTGGACCCACCAGCAGCAGGTGGTGGCCGCCAGCAGCAGCGATGGCGAGTCCCTGACGGGCGAGATCTTGTCCAGGAAGGTGGAGAAGTCTGTTGGTTGCTGGAGGCGCTGGAGCGCTCTGCAGAATGGCTTCCTGTTCCGACTGTCTGCAGCGTTGAGGCGCTTCATCTCGGTCACTGTGAAGACGCTCCACGAGCTCTCGAAGCGTGGTGGCGCTGCGGATTGCCAGGTCCTTCACCAGCGAGGCCTCTGCTGCATCATCTGCCGATATGGCAAGGGCGCGGGCCTGTTGCTCAGCTGCCTGGCAGGCTATGGCCAAGATTCCGCGGCAGGGCCTGATGCTGCCATCCAGTCCCAGCTCCCCGGCACACCAGAGTCCGTTGAGAACAGGTGCATCGAGTTGTCCACTCGCCACAAGCAAGGCCAGTGCGATGGGGAGGTCGAAGGCGGGACCTTCCTTGCGCAGGTCCGCAGGTGCCAGGTTCACCACCACCCGCACGAGAGGCCCGCGAAATCCACTGTTGCGTAGCGCGGCTCTCACACGTTCTCGCGACTCTTGGATGGCGGTATCCGGCAAGCCCACCAGCTGCAGGCCTGGTAATCCTGGCGCTAGATCCACCTCGACGGTCACAGGAATGGCGTCGAATCCGAGCAGGGATGCACTGAGGCAGCGTGCCAGCATTGGAATGATGAGTGGTGCATGGATCTGATGCCCTGCCTGTCCCATCACCTGCCCCCCCAGCACTAGTGCCATGGCCGAGGACACAATCTTTTCCCGCATCTTGCGGGGTGAGATTCCCTGCGACGAGGTCTACAACGATGAGCAATGCCTCGCCTTTCGTGACATCGCTCCCCAGGCTCCAGTACATGTGTTGGTGATCCCGCGTGAACCGATCCCGAGCCTTCAGGACGTCGGCGAAGAGCATGCTGCTCTGCTGGGACATTTGCTCCTGATCGCAGCCAGAGTGGCTAAGCAGGAGGGATTGAAGGACTGGCGAACGGTGATCAACAGTGGTGCCGCTGCAGGTCAGACAGTGTTTCACCTGCATGTGCATGTGATTGGAGGTCGTGCTCTGGATTGGCCCCCCGGTTAACCAACCGCCCAAAGCAACCTGTCGCCAGAATGATCAGAGGTGGTTGATTTCATGGCGTCCCTGCAGTCGTTTCGGGCCCAGCTGACGAGGCTGCGCAGGCTCTCTCAGCCGTATTTTCTGCCTTACACCGAGAGCAATGCCTGGCAGTTTGCATTACTGCTGCTGTCGTTGCTGTTTTGCGTTGCTGCAACGGTTCTGGGCCTCGTCTCAGGCCTGATGGCATTTTTGGGAGCCGTCTGGCCTCAGCTCACCTCCCAATATCTCGGTGGTGTGCAGGGGGCGATCACGTCGCTGTGGTCAAGGCCAATCATCGAGATCCTGTCATGGGGACAGCTCTTCCTTTTCATTTACCCGGTCGCGCTGCTCATCGCTCTTATTTCCCAGGAGCGGATTGGTCGAGGATTTCCAGTTAAGGCCTGGTTGTATTCCCCGAGCATTCTTTTGGCATGGGGTATTACGGCACTGTTCACCGTCTCTACTGTTTTTGGGCTGTTGGGATGGCTGGCCCCGACTGCGGTCACAGCGTCTTTCTCGGGGGTGGTGAATCCCCTGACACAAATTTGGTCAAGCTCGATCGAGTCCATTTCTCCCTGGATGAACAGCCTCGGGTTGGGTCTGCTCTGTTGGGGCCAGTTCATTCTTCTTCTGTTTGCATTAGGGCTCGGCTGTTTTATTACCTTTCGCTCGCGTTTGCGTCAGCGACGCTGGATCCCCTGGCTGATGCTCGGGGTAATCATTCTGATGCTGCTGTCTGTGAATGGAATCAATGCCGGCATCACCTTTATTGCCCGTGATTTAACCAACGCGCTGATTGCACGGAATCCAGAAGCCAGTTATCGCAATCTCTGGGTCTATGGCGTCTGCTTTATGGCGGCGCTGCCAATCCGCACCCTTCAGTATTACCTGACGGCCAAGCTGAGTTTGGTCTGGAGGGACTGGCTCACCCAGAGTTTGATCTCTGATTACCTCAAAGATCGAGCTTATTACATTCTGAATCCCAACGAAGGTTCAGGTGGTGATGTTGACAACCCTGATCAACGAATGGCCGATGACACCAAGGACTTCACGATTGAAGCATTGAGATTCACGCTGGATATTTTTGATTCGATTCTTAGTTTTTCTCTCAATATTGCCATTCTATGGAGTATCAGCGGCGAGCTAACAGTGGCTTTGTTGGCTTATGCGGGGGTGATGTCGGCCCTGATGATTTTCGCGGGACGAAAGCTTGTGGCGATCAATACCAATCAATTGCGATATGAGGCCGATTTTCGCTACGGCCTTGTGCACATTCGGAATAACGCTGAATCGATTGCCTTTTATTCCGGGGAGCCTGAGGAGTCGAGAGAAGTGGGTCAAAGATTGGGCACCGTGATCAAGAATTACGACCTTTTGATTATCTGGCAGGCTCTTTTGAAGATGGTGCAGCGATCGGGAATTTATGGAAGTAATTTTATCCCTTACTTGATTTTGCTCGCTCCAATCCTGGCGGGAAAAATGGATTACGGAAGTTTTGCTCAGGCGAATGTCGCCTACTCGCTGGTCGAAGGTTCTCTATTTTTCATTATTTACAACATCGAGTCTTTGGCTCGTTTCTCGGCTTCGGTTGGTCGTCTCGAGGGTTTCCAATCAAACATTTCCCATGTTGATCGTGATGAATACACCGACTTCTTCTCAGAGGTCACTCCGGCCAATTCAATTGTGCTCAAAGGTGCCGCTGTGAAGACCCCTTTTGCCGATCGTCTGCTGACTGAGAATCTGAATCTGAGCATCTCCAGCGGTCAGCGTCTGCTTGTGGTGGGACCATCCGGATGTGGCAAAACGTCTTTACTGCGTGTGATCAGCGGCCTTTGGGCCTCCCCCACCGGACAGGTTTCGACACCGGCAACTGGCGATCTGCTGTTCATTCCTCAGCGTCCATACATGACCCTGGGTTCACTGCGTGAACAGCTCTGCTACCCCCTTGATTGCGATCGCTTTAGCGATGAGCACCTTCAGGCCGTTCTTAAAGAAGTGCAGCTTCAGTCGGTGCTTGATCGCTACCCATCCTTCGATGTGAAGCAGGATTGGCCAAGGCTGCTTTCGTTGGGCGAGCAGCAAAGGCTCGCGTTTGCTCGTTTGTTGCTGAATGCTCCCAAAGTCGTTGTGCTGGATGAGGCCACTAGTGCTTTGGATGTTGGTACAGAGCGCTACCTCTACCAACTGCTGGTGGAGAGAGAGATGGCGGTCGTCAGTGTGGGGCACCGGCCCACACTGCGTGAGTTCCACGACACGGTTCTCGAGCTTGATGGCGAGGGAGGATGGCGTCTTCTCCCTGCGGCAAGCTATGAATTCGGCCGCGTTTGATCCCCGATGACTTCCGAGACCGACTCAGCGAAGCCGCCTGAGGCTCCCCTCGACCAGACACCCTCCGCTACTACAAGTGATGTTCCTGCGTTCGGATGGAGCGGCTATGCGGAGCGCGTCAATGGTCGTTTCGCCATGATCGGCTTTCTTTCAGTGCTGCTTGTGGAAACACTGAGCCACGACACCTTCCTGCACTGGTCTGGTCTGGTGCCCTGAGTGGTCCTCGCTGATCAAGGTAGTCGGATCAGATCCACGTCCCATCGCCCCTGGCGGCTCACCTGCACCGCCAGCAGTCGCCCTGATCCATCCAGGCTGACCTCTCTGGGGACTCCGGCAGGTTCTATGGGTAAGCGTTGAAGCATTCCCACACCACGGCGATAGAGCATCAGTTCCGTGCGTCCATCACGGCTGCGGATCAGGGCAATGCGATTGCCATCAGCGCTCACGCTGACACTGATTGGCTGGGCATCCGCCTGATTAATGCCAGGCAGCGGCACAGGCTGACCATTGCGCAGATTCACAAGCTCGACCCGTTCCCGACCGTTGCGACTGGCGATCGATGCCAACCAGCGGTTGCCCATGGAAGGCCATCGCCTGCTTTCAGCACTGCGCTGCAGTGCGCTGCTGATGCCCTGCTCAGGACGCAGGCCTGATGGACCACAGCCCATCAGGCAAAGTCCAAGCAGTAATGCGGTGATTTGTGGCCATTGAGTTGTCATGGCTGAGGCTCCGCCGCAGTTGACCTGCGCAGGCCGCCGGGTCGATCTGGTTCGAGCAGGCCGCTCAGATCAAGTAGTTCAACCTGCCAACGCCCACGATCGGCGGTCTGTACTGCCAGCTGATGCCCATCCGGTGAGAGGCTTACTCGGACTGGAGAACGACCTGAGGGAAGACGTAGCGGATGGGCTCGGCCATTGAGTCGGTCTTCGATCAGAACAAGCCTTCGGTTGCCGCGCTGAACAATCACGGCCAGATAGCGACCATTCCAGCTCAGGGAGGGAGAGCTGTGGGGCTGTTGCCGGTTCAGATGGCGCAGGGGCAGGCGACCACCTCCACGCAGGTCTTTCAACTGCACGGTGGGTCTGCCGCGCTGGTCAACAATCATGGCCAGCTTGCTGCCGTCTCCACTGAGGGCGGGCTCCTGCTGCTGCTCAGGCAGAAGCGATCTGGGAGCTCGCTGGGTTCTGCCGCTGCACCCGGCCATCAATAGGCCAATTAGCAGCAGCGTACGGAAGCGGATCAGTCGTCGAAGCGGGAGCTGTTATCCCGTGGACGCGAACTACGGGGAGGGGTTCGCCCAGAATCTTGGGAACGCGTGTTGGGCGGGGACTCCTGGCCAGGTTGACGTTTGCTCGGGCTGTAGGCCGCATCTTCAGCAGCCTGGCGGAATGGCGTTCCTTGAGGAACTCCCGGCGGAGTTGCAGCTGCGGACCGATTGATAAAGGGAGAGCGGGACACGGCTTCCGGTGAGTCGTCGGTTGGACGCGGGGAGGTCATTGACGGGGACCCAGTGCGTGAAGAAGCAGCGCTGGGTCTGCTGCCGCGTCGTTGATCCTCACGCTGATTGCGGCGATCCCCGAAGCTGGGACCAGAGGCTGGGCGATCGTCGTCTCGATTGCCGAAGCGAGCCATGCGGCGATCCTGTTCACTGTCCTGCCTCCAGCTGGAGGGTTCTTCAGGGCGGCCGCGTCGTCGACTGGCGGCTTGTTCGGGAATGGCTGCTCTGGAACTTCGGCGCGGGCGATAGAGGTCGTCTTCCTGTCCTTCATTGCGGTCGAATTCTTGCCCTGCAAAACGGCGTCTCAGCGGCTGAGGTTCGTCGAAGCTTTCGTAGGAGTCGTCGTATCCGCCACGCATCCCTGGGGCTTGTCCCCTGGCAGGAGGCTCGTCATCGAAATAGGCCGAGCGCCGAGCCTGCTCTGCTGAGATTCCTCGCAGGCGGACGCTTTCATAGGCGAAAAAGACCGTTGTGCCGGCTAGCAGAAATTGTCCGAACTGGAGAATCGGATCGAGTCTCCAGCCCTGGAAGAAGAGGATTCCGCCGCACAGCAGGCCGATGGCTGCAAAAAAAACGTCGTAATCGCGGGCGAGGGCAGGCTTGAAGCTGCGCATGAAGTACAGCATCGCGCCGCCAACGGCCAGCACGATGCCAACGATGCTGGCCCAATTAAGACTGGCGTTAACCACGATTAGGACCTCGAAGTGCGTTCACCAGTTTCTTTGTAACCGGGAACAGTTGATTCAAGTTTACGAAGCGCGCCAGGCCCTTCAGAGTTTTCGGTCCACCTGGTCGGTTTGGCTGAACAGGAATAGAGCGATGGAAGCTGGCACAACCACGATCACGGCACCCGCGACCAGGCTGAGAAGGAAATTGGTGAGGGAGGGAGTCATAGCGATCGGGCCGGAACCAAACCCTGGATGCAAGGCAAGAGCGATCTTAGGGATCGTTGGCGACTTTCTACGATGCTGATCCCGTTGCTTTGAGCTTTGTGACGCCGACCCTGCTTCAGGTTCTGCCGACAGTGCATCTGATCTTGGGTCTGCTGCTGGCTGCATGGAGCCTGATGTTTCTGATGCGGATCGTGCTCACTTGGTACCCGAAGGTTGACTCCAAATCAGGGGTCTGGGCTCTGGTGATCTGGCTTACGGAGCCTGTTCTGGCTCTCACTCGCCGTGTTGTGGCACCGATTGGCGGAGTGGATGTCACGCCGGTCATCTGGCTTGGTTTGGTCAGCCTCGCGCGTGAGCTGTTGGTTGGTCAGCAGGGTGTGCTTTCACAGATCCTGATGCGTTCCCAAGCCATCGCTTAAACGGCGAGCGTCCGTGAATAGCTCAGGGGAGCATTTCCTGCTCGACGAATTTTGTGTGGACGTCGCCGTTGATGAATTCCGGCCGCTCAATCATCTCCAGGTGGAAGTCGACCGTTGTGGGGATCCCAGTGACGGCGCATTCATTGAGGGCACGCTTCATGCGTGACAATGCATGTGTGCGGTCGGTTCCCCAAACGATCAGTTTCCCGATCAGAGAGTCGTAAAAGGGTGGTATGTCGTAACCGGTGTACACGTGACTGTCGACGCGAACTCCAGGACCTCCGGGGGGAAGCCATCCGGTGATCCGTCCTGGAGCTGGGCGGAAGTTGTGGCGTGCGTCCTCTGCATTGATGCGGCACTCAATCGCATGACCACGCAACTGAATATCTTTCTGAAGAACGCTGATCGGCTCGCCTCCCGCGATGCGCAGTTGCTCAGTGATCAGGTCAACGCCGGTGACCATCTCAGTGACAGGGTGTTCCACCTGGATGCGGGTGTTCATCTCCATGAAATAAAACCCGCCACTGCGGTCTAGTAGGAACTCGACCGTGCCGGCGCCCTCGTAATCGATACTGCGCGCTGCAGCCACAGCCGCTTCGCCCATGCGTCGGCGCAGCTCAGGGTCCAGAGCAGGGCTGGGCGCCTCTTCCAGCAGTTTCTGGTGGCGGCGCTGAATGGAGCAGTCCCGTTCACCGAGGTGAACGACGTTGCCATGGCGATCGGCCAACACCTGTACTTCAACGTGACGCGGGCGGTCGATGAATTTCTCCATGTACAACCCAGGATTGCCGAACGCAGCCTCTGCCTCTCCCTGTGCTGCCTTGAAGAGAGTGTCGAGCTGATCAGGGCTCTGAACGAGGCGCATGCCCCGGCCACCCCCACCGGCCGTGGCCTTGATCATGACCGGGTAGCCCATGCTGGCTGCCAGCTCAGCCGCTTCCTTGGTTCCTGAAAGCAGCCCTTCGCTGCCGGGAACGGTGGGAACCCCCACCGATTGCATGGTTGTTTTGGCGGTGGACTTATCACCCATCGAGCGGATCGCGTGGGGCGATGGTCCGACAAAGGTGAGGCCATGGTCGCCGCACATTTCTGCGAACTTGTCGTTTTCAGCTAGAAATCCGTAGCCGGGATGGATGGCGTCAACGCCCCTTGACGTGGCTGCCGCAAGAATGTTGGGAACGTTCAGATAGCTGCGGTTGCTGGGTCCTTCGCCCACACAGACCGCCTCATCGGCCAGCTGTACGTGGAGGGCGTTGCGATCAACGGTGCTGTAAACCGCCACCGTGGCGATTCCCATCTCCCGGCAGCTTCTCAGAATTCTGAGAGCAATTTCGCCGCGGTTGGCGATCAGCACCTTGCCGATGGGCATCCCGCAGATTCCAGGCCAGGGCGGATCGTATCAGTGTCCGTGCATGGGAGTTCATCGGCTTCCTGCAGCGTCTGCGGGCAGGGCAATAAAGGGCACCCCAGCCGGTATGATCGATCCCCGGTGAAGCCCGAAGGGCTGAATCAACCACGCGGATGTGGTGGAATTGGTAGACACGCACGTTTGAGGGGCGTGTGGCTTCGGCCTTGCGAGTTCAAGTCTCGCCATCCGCATTTCTTTTCCAAAAGCCGATCCGTTTCGATTGACGCTCCGATCCAAGGATCCAACGCTCTCTGTGGTGTTCGTTTCCAACGGACCCGGCGAGCTGAGTACCTGGGTCCGTCCGCTGGCGGAACGGCTCCACCGGCAATTGCTGCTCAGGCCGAGATCCATGCATTCGCCTCTTAGCTTGAGGCTGGTGCTGGTCCCATGCCCCAACGCCACAGGCCTGGAGGCCGAAGCTGCCGGTCGCTGGCAACAGTTCGATCGAATCATTCCTGCGGCTCAGTTTTGGTCGCTGTTGCTTCATCCAGATCGGTTCGGCCACTGGCCGAACAGAGGTGTAGTGGTCTTTCTTGGCGGCGATCAGTTCTGGAGTGTATTGCTCTCAGCAAGGCTTGGCTATCGGCACATCACCTACGCCGAATGGGTGGCCCGTTGGCCGCGTTGGAATGACCGCATTGCGGCCATGGCGCCAGAGGTTCAGCAGCAGTTGCCAAAGCGCTTTCGTTCGCGTTGCCGTGTTGTTGGCGATCTGATGGCAGACCTGTCGAGCCATGCCAGGGCAAGCGATCCTCTGCCTGAAGGGGAGTGGGTTGCATTGCTGCCGGGATCCAAGCCAGCCAAACTCAGCGTGGGGGTCCCGTTTTTGTTTGAAACCGCCGACCGTTTGATGGCGCGACGCCCAGATTGTCGGTTCCTTTTGCCAGTAGCCCCTACCACCAGTGCTGAGGCTTTTCTCCGGTATCTCAGTACTGCCAATCGCATCGCGGATGCTTATGCGGCCGGTGTGAGGGAGGTTCTCCCTCCGGGAGATGGCTGGCCCTGGCGGCGGCTGCTGACCAATGCCGGCACACTCATCCATCTTCAGGAGGACCCCCCTGCCCATGGAGTGCTGAGTCAATGTTCCCTGGCTCTCACCACGGTGGGTGCTAACACAGCCGAACTGGGCGCTCTGGGAGTGCCGATGATCGTGCTGGTGCCAACTCAGCATCTTGGTGTGATGCAGGCTTGGGACGGCTGGATGGGGCTGTTGGCCCGCTTGCCTGGACTGCGGCGACTGATCGGTCTTCTGCTCAGCGCCTGGAGGATGAGAAACCATGGCCTGTTGGCCTGGCCGAATATTTCCGCAGGCCGGATGGTGGTCCCTGAGCGTGTGGGCGCCATCACACCCGAGCAGATCGCAGCTGAAGCATCGGGCTGGTTGCAGCAGCCTGAGCGGCTCGAGGGTCAGCGCGACGATCTCAGGGCGCTGCGCGGACAGCCGGGAGCGGTGGCGGCTTTGGCTGAAGAGGTGAGGAGCCTGCTGCCGAAGGCTCTTTCCGACTAGCTTTTGAGACGAATTCCGAACAGTTCATGACCACTCCCTCAACCTCCGGCGGCGATCGCGTTGAACGCTCCCCTGAGGAGTGGAAGCAGCAACTGACTCCCGAGCAATTTCAGGTGGCCCGTAAAGGAGGCACTGAACGGGCCTTCACCGGTGTTTATTGGGACCACAAGGGCGATGGCACTTATCACTGCATCTGCTGCGACATCCCCTTGTTCAGTTCCAGCACAAAATTTGAATCCGGTACTGGTTGGCCCAGTTTCTGGCAGGGAGTCAGTTCTGGGGCCATCGTCACCAAGGAAGATTTCAGCCATGGAATGGTGCGTAGAGAAATCCTTTGTGCACGCTGCGATTCGCATCTAGGACACGTATTCAGTGATGGACCAGCCCCTACTGGACAGCGCTACTGCGTCAATAGCGCTTCACTGCAGTTCAAGGGTGGTGATGAATCTTGATTGAACTGCCGCTGATCCGAAGGCCAATCTGCCCTGATTAATTCACCAGGGATCTTCAACGGGCTCGCCGGAAGTCCCTTCTGGTCGTTCGTTATTCCATGTGTTGCGCGTTTTCGGCTCTAGCTCCAAGGGTTGGCGCTCGACTGATTCCACATCCATCGGTTCCACATCTAGTGGTGCCCCGGGGCGTTCCACAGGGCGTCTTGAAGCCGGGCGGGGACGATCGTCGTAGCGAGGCCTTTCCTCGTAGCGAGAACGTTCCTCATAGCTGGATGGATCCAGTTCACCTAGGGGTTCTGGATAGCGGGGCTCCGGCTCCTGATAAGACCGTTCGTCCTGTCCCTGAGTCCGATAACGACGATCGTCAGGCTCAGGTTCGCGTCTGGAGTAGCGCTCTGGCTGTCGATAGGGCTCGGGTTCATCCATGGGCAGTTCATCGAGGTAGCGGCGCCGTCTCACGTCCTGCTCTCGAGGCTGTTCCAGTTCCACATATTCAAGTTCCGGTTGCTCGGCCTCAAACCGTTCGACCTGAGAGGCCTCGAGCTGCCGTGGGGCTGCTTCAGTTGGCTGACCAGAGCTGAGCTGGTTTTCCACTGGCACCACGTTCAAGCGGTAACGCTCCCTCTCCTGCTCCTCCCAGCTGGCTCCTCCCACTCCCAGCTTTTCCAGGAATCCACTGTTGAGTTGTTTGAGTTTGTCTTCGGCGCCCTCGTAAACGATGATCCGGTCAGCACCACTGCTGACAATCTCTTCCACGGGAATCTCCCAGGTGCTCAGCACACCTTCACCCAGTAGCGGCACACCCAAAGCCCCCATCACCAGGGTGGTTAATTCACCGGTTTCGATGTCGAACGAAAAGCCCAGGACACGACCGAGTTGCTGACCTGATTCCGTGATGACTTGGCAGTTGATGATGCGGCTATAGCGATCAGCTGCAAAGCCTTCGCTCAGGGAGTCGGCTGAGTCGACAAGGATCACGTCCCCAACTTGGCGGATTCGGTCGAGGGGCATCCAGCGCGGCAGGCCCGGCAGGAACCTGGTGAGCGGATTGTCGCGTAATCCCAGGGCCACTACTTCGCGGCGGTCAATGTCCACGACCACTTCACCCACAACGCCCAGACGACGACCACTGTCGCGGGTGATGACCTGCGTACCCATCAGTTCCGACCTCAGCCAGAGGCGGTCACTCGGCACGTTCGCCAGGGGGTCATTCGGAGTTGACGACAAGCTCAACCGCGGGCCTCAGCCGGAGGGATTCGTGACATTTTGGCGCAAGGACCCTGCGCTGGCTGTTCAGGCTGCATCAGGAAGGCCAACCACCTGGGTGTGGGCACCGCGCGCCTGAGTGACGCCGATGGTCCGAGTGGAGGCTCCGATCATGGGCCGGCGGTGGCTCACCACTAGGAACTGTGCCTGTTCGGCCTGGCGAGCAATCAGGGCTGCCAAACGCTCCACATTGACCCCGTCGAGGAAGCTGTCGACCTCATCCAGGGCATAGAACGGGGATGGACGGAAGCGCTGCAGAGCGAATAGAAAGCTGAGTGCAGTGAGCGACTTCTCTCCTCCTGACATTGCCGCCAAACGTCTGACCGCTTTGCCTTTGGGATGGGCTACCAGTGTGAGCCCACCCTCGAGAGGGTCATCCGGATTGTCGAGCTGAAGCTTGCCATCGCCATCAGAAAGGCTGGCGAAGATTTCGCGGAAATGGCTGTCGACTGCCTCAAAGGCTTCCATGAAGGCTTCCTGGCGCAGCGTGGCCACAGTTTCGATCCTCAGCAGCAGTTCTTCTCGCTCCTGGCTGAGCACATCCAGACGTTCACCCAGGTCGCCCAGGCGTTGTTCGAGCTCTGCCAGCTCCTCCAGGGCCAGCATGTTTACCGGTTCTAGAGCTTCCATGCGCAGCTGCAATTGCTGCAGGCGTTCTTGAAGGCTCTCCAGACCACTTTCACGCAGCTCGTCGGCAATTTCCGGAAGTGGATTAGGGAGCGTGGACCGCAGCTCCTCCAAACGGAGACCTCCGTTGCGCAGTTGCTCCTCGAGTGAGCTGCGCTCCTCGCGTAGGCGCTCCAGCTCCCAGCAGGCCTGCTGCAAGGCCTGCCGCTGTTCAGCAACGGCAGCCTCCGCTTCATCTCTTGCGCGTCGCTCTTCCCCGAAACGGGTTTGCAGTTCCTGCTGCTGAGTTTCCAGCGCATCTCGGCGGGTCTTCAACGCCTGTTGCTGCTCACGCCACCGGCCATGCGCTTCCGAGAGGGCTTGAACCGCTTGCTGAAGCGAAGCTTCTTCCCGCTCAATGGCTTGCTGTTGATCGCCGAGTCTCTGTTGAGAGAGTTGTCGGTCGCGTTCCTGCTGCAGCAGTGCATCGCGTTGCTGCCGCGCGGCCTCAAGGCCGGAATCCACCCGTTCAAGCTCCTGCTGCAGAGCTTGCCAACCCTCGGCATCACCATTGGCTTCGAGGTTGGATTCCTGGGAATTGAGCTGATTGAGTTGTATTTGTAGGGGGTTCAGGCTCGTCTCAAGCTGATCAAGCCTCAGACGATGTTTCTGCTGGGCCTGTTGCAGCTCGCTGAGTTTGCGCTGACGCTGTTGCACGCGTTCGAGCAGTGGGCCATGGGAACGCTTGGCGGCTTGGCGTTCTGCTTCCAGGGCGGCCTGGCGCTGTTCCAGTTGCCGCAATGTTGGCCGCTGCTGATCCACGGCCTCCGCCAGCCTCTGTTCCTCCCGCCGACAAGCGGCCAGGCTCTCCCCCAGCTCCAGCAGTCGCTGACGCAGTGGGGCGGCTTCATCACTATCACTGCTGGCACCGAAGCTCAGCCCGCCACCACGCTGCGAGAAGCTTCCGCCTGTCATGGCACCACTTTTTTCAAGCAGCTCACCTTCGAGGGTGACGGCTCGTGAACGGCCTAGGAATTGTCTGGCACTGTTCAGATCGCTGAACACCTGCGTGTCACCGAAGACGTAGGCAAAAACGTCTGTGTAAATCGCTTCGTAGCGGATTAGTTCGACAGCGCGTCCAATCAGGCCATTCCCCTCACCCGCCTGGGGGCTGCGGCCACGAGCTGTAGCTGCCGCAGCCCCCGCGCCAGGAGCTCTGATTTTATTGAGCGGCAGGAAGGTGAGTCGACCGGCGCGGCGACTTTTCAGTAAGTCAATCGCTCGAGCAGCGATGCGGTCATCGTCCACCACCACCTGAGCCATCCTTGCGCCGGCAGCCACTTCCAGAGCCAGGCGATGGCGTTCATCAACTTCACCAAGCTGCGCAACATGGCCATGAATCCCTTCCAGGCCCGATTCGAGCAGCAGCCTCAGTGCCCCAGTGCCCCTGCTTTCCTGAAGGGCTTCCCGGCGGCTGTCGTGGCGGGCAATGTCGCGTTCGAGCCGCGTCTGTTCCTGTTCGAGCCTGGAACGGGTGCGTTGTTGGATCGCGACCGACTCCAGCAGTTGCTGAAGTCGCTCTCTGCCGCTGCGAATCGACTCCAGCAGCGTCTGCCACTCTCGCTCGAGCTGCTCCAGCAAGGTCTGGACCCGCTGGTCTTCCTCCCCGTCCTGATCTCGCTCCTGTTCCAGCTCCAGCTGTCGTTCTTCGTCTTGTCGAAGTCGTTCCAGCAGCTGTTGACGTTCCTCCTGAAGCGGTGTGACGCGACCTTGAAGGTCCTGACGTTGGCCGGAGAGCTGCTTTTGTTCTTCGAGCCAGGTTCCTGAGCGTCCTGCCACTTCTCCTAGTCGCCGCCGGGAGAGCTCCACTGCTGCTTCCGCATCTCTGCAGTCTTGCTCCGCTTTTTCCAGCAATCCATTGTTGGTTTTCAGGCGCAGGTCTTCTGTTTCATCCTGAAGTTGGCCGCGGCGGGCTTGTAGCTGATGGCGCAGTCCTTGCAGGCGTTCAGCCTCCTGCTGATGCTGGCCTGCCTGCCGTTCCAGTTCGCGGCTCTGTGGATCAAGCCCTGCCAGTTCAGCCTGCACGCTCAGCAGCTGGTCTTCGCCGAGAGCTTTGACGCTCTCCTGAAGGGTCTGAAGCCTTCCAGCCGCTTCCTGCAGGCTGACGTCGCGTTGCTCGATTGACCGAGCATCGTTTTCCTCTTTGGTGCTCAGTTGTTCTTGTCGCTGCTGAAGGCGTCGACGTTCGGATTGAGCCGCTTCGAAGGCCAACACCAGCTCCTGTCGGCGGCCGAGTTGCAACTGTTCTTTGAGTTCTTGATAGGCCCTGGCTTTGGCACAGTCTTTTTCAAGTCGCTGCCGCGCCGTCAGCAGCTCCTGCTCAACGATGCGGCAGCGCTCCTGGCGCTCCTGAACTTCATCGAGTTTGCGCCTGGTTTGTTCAATGCGGGTGTCGAACAGCGCCACACCGGCCAGCTCATCAATCAGGCCGCGACGATCGCGGTTGCTCATCGAAACGATGCGGGTGACATCTCCCTGCATCACCACGTTGCTGCCCTCAGGGTCGATGCGCAGTCGGCGCAGCTGGGTTTGCAATTGCTGGAGATTGCACGGGACCCCATCCGCGCTGTAGCTGCTGCTGTAGGAACCTCCTGGCATCACCCGCAACTTGCGTGTAACGGTCCATTCCGTTTGATCGGCGCGGATCCATGGCCCCTCCTCCGGGGGCTCCAGTCCTTCCTCAGCCGCGTCAGGCTCCCATTCGGATAGGTCGAAACGGACACTCACCGTGGTTTCGGCTGACTTGCCGGCCTTCAGCACATTGCTATTAACCAGATCAGGCAGGCGATCAGCACGCATGCCTTTGCTGTTAGCCAGACCAAGACAGAACAACACTCCATCGAGAATGTTGCTCTTGCCAGATCCGTTTGGCCCGGTCACCACAGTGAACCCGGGCTCCAGGGGGATGCTCATCGCCCCCCCGAAGGACTTGAACTGTGTCAGCCCGACCTGATTGATGTGTACCAACAGGGGCCACGGCTGTTAGCCGTCCGAAATTAGCGGAGCCTTGAAAAAGCTCAAGTGCTGTTTGCAGTGCTCTGGTCGCTGGGAGAGCGCATGCGGCACTTTGCTGCTGCGATTTCCAGAACAACCGGCTCGCTGAGGCCGATGACGGCCATCCCTTCCAGCTCCACCTGAATGGGCTGATTGGCATCAGAGGGCAGGCCGCTTCGCATCTTGCCTGCTACGACCCGTCGCGCCCAACCCCTGTTGCCGGATACGGAGGCTGCCTCACGATCCAGCCACACCAGTCGGTGGGGGGGCAAAGGTGTGGCTTGCACCGCAGGACCGTTCAAACGTGGAATCGCTTCCAGTCGCCAGCTGCGGCAGCTGTCTCCGTCCTCAAGCAACAAGTCGAGGTGGCAACCGCCTGGGTCATCCGGGGCCCCAAAATGCTCTAACAGGGCGTAGCGCAACTGATGCCCCACCAATGCCAATGGGTTTCATCTCAGAGTTACCACCCTTAGCCTGCGGTTGGCCGTCAGGATCGCCATGGATTCAGCTCCCTCATCAGCCGATGCGCCTGCGGACTCCCAGGATCTGGCTTACCGCTTTCGGGATCGTTTTGAGAGTCTCTTGCCAGAAATCCAAAAGCGTTGGCCTGAAGTCACCCATCAAGCTCTTGAAGCCACCCGCGGCAGTTTCGATGAGGTGGTTCAACTGATTTCTGCCCAGAGCGACCGTGCTGCGAGCCTTGTCACTGTCCAACTCGAAGAGTTGCTGCATCAGGCTGGAGATCGCACCCGCAACTTTGCTGACAACCTTGATCCGCTGGAAGAGCAGCTTGAGCATCTTCTCGATGAGCTCAACAGCACTCTCCGGCCGAAGCTTGAGAAACCGGTGCGCGAAAGACCTTTAATGTCACTGGCTGTGGCCGCTGGTGTAGGGCTTCTGGTGGGTGCCTTGCTGACCGGTGGACGGAGATCCTCATGAGTGAGCTGCCCCGTTCCGAGCAACCGCGCTCCAGAGGACTTGGCGCTGCTGCCCGGGTCACTGCACTTGCGGGCTCGGTGATGGACCTCCACGTCCGTATTGCCTTGCAGGAGGTGGATCGCGAGAAACGGCGCCTGATCAGTGGCGGCGTGTTTCTGGCCATGGGAGGCACCCTGATGCTGATGGCCCTTGTGGCTGGAGAAGCTGCCTTGCTGGTTTGGATGCTGGAATCCTGGGGTTGGTCGTTGATCCAAGCGCTCCTGGCGATAGCGATTCTCAATCTGGTGGTGGCCGGATTCAGTCTGCGGATTGGCGGTCAACTCGCCAAAGGGCCGTATCTGCCTCAGACACTGGAAGGCTTGATGCGGACCACGCGGGCCGTCCTGGGCAAATGAATCGCCAGTTTTCAGTTTTCCAGGAGGATTGGATTAGCGGAGTCGCCTGTTCAGCTCGTAATGCAGCCAGCGGCAATCCAATCCCCCGTTATTCACAGGGATCCTTCGCCTTGCTTTGAGGCGTAGGGCTCCGGTTAATTCTCGATTGCCGCTGAGCAGCCACAGATCCCAGCCGCCGTAATCTTTTTTCAACACTGCTCCAAGCTCTCTGTAGAGCTCTTGAAGTTCAATGCTGTCGCCCAGTCGCACCCCATAGGGCGGATTGCACACCACCACGCCGTGGTCCTCTTCTGGAGCTGGTGCATCTCTGAAATCGGCTTCAACGATTTCGATTACCTCCTCCAGGCCTGCTGCTCTGATGTTGTCGCGTGCCTGCTGGGCAATCTTTGAGTCCTGCTCATAGCCCAAAATTCGTGGTGGATTGTCCACGGGCTGCTGCCGTTTCTGGGCTCTTTGTTGTTCTGCATTCCACAGATCTGGTTCGAAATCCGCCCATGATTCGAGCAGGAAGTTGCGATGCAGAGCAGGGAAGCGCTGCAGAGCCATCGCTGCGGCCTCAATCAGCAGGGTTCCTGAGCCGCAGCAAGGATCGGTCAGTGGGGTACTTCCGTCCCAGCCGGTCAGCCTGATCAGTCCTGCTGCCAGATTCTCTTTCAGCGGAGCTACCCCTACGGCGGCTCGATATCCCCTGCGGTGCAGGCTGCCACCGCTGCCGTCCAGGCTTAGGACTGCTTCATCACGATGCAAGTGAACATGCAGGCAGAGATCGGGTTCGTCCAGGTTGATAGACGACCGTTTTCCCCAGAGATCACGTTGACGATCAATCAAGGCATTCTTCACCTGGAGTGCTGTGAAGTGGCTGTGTTTCAGCCCGGGGGCTGTGCCGGTCACATCCACTCGGAAGCTCATCGATGGATGAAGCCAGCGTTCCCAGTCGAGGGCCTGTTGAACGCCGTCGTAAAGGGAATCGCGACCATCGCAGCGGAAGCGTGCCATTTCCCGCAGCAACCTGAAGGGCAGCCGGCATTGCAGGTGAAGCCTGTACAAACAGGCCATGTCGGATTCGAACGATGCAGCACGTCGTAGTGGTGTGATCTGTTTGGCTCCGAGTGCCTGCAATTCCTGGCTGCCGATGTCCTCGAGACCTTGGGGCAACACGGCGACGCCATGAATCGGCAGCGGCGCATGTCGGTGCTCACTCCCCAAGATCCTCTGCTCCACTTCACCACTGCTGTCAGAATGACAACGTCCGGTCTTGATCGGACTAGGTGATCCACACCAGTGTTTCGGACAGCGGTTCGATTCCGCTCAGCTCCATTCCCCCTTCCTGGGGCTGCAATGGTTTCGACGGGGCATGAGGAGGGTGACTGAAGCCTGCTCGGTAAGAGCAAACCCGTAACTGCGAACAACATCGTTCGTTTCTCCCGTCAAGCAGCCCCTGTTGCTGCCTGACCCTTTAAGGGAGATGGGGTGAAGTCAGCCTTATCACCCAAATGACTCATGGGGCCTGGAAGGGCCCTTTTTAATTGCCAGAGACTTGCTTCGTAGGGTCTTGGCGCAGCGCCTTGAAGTTGATTGCACGCAAATTTGCACGCAAGTGACTCGTGGATGGTGAGGAGCACTCGGTAGGCCTGGGACTGGGCTGCTGCCAGCAGGCCGCCTCAATCCCCAGAAAGCACGGGTGCTGTTGTTGTTGGCGTCGATGGCAGGATTAAACCGTGCAGAGCTGGCAGCATTGATCTCTAAACGCGAGCACGTGAGCTGATGCCTGCAGCGTCGCCTGGGATCTATCAAGCCCTGGGCATGCATCTGGAGTCCACGTTGGTCTTGCCGGAGTTGATCCAAGCGGCCGCGTCTGTGGAGCGTGAGTCGCTGGTGCAGCTGGTGGAAGCTGATCACAGGCAGTGGCCAATGCTGCAGGCCAGCCCCCACAGCACGCCAACGTTGCAGTTGGCGCCGCAGGAATGGCGGCTGGAACTGGAAGGCATTGGTTGGTTCCGTGCCACCGGTGGTGAGCGTTTGGAATGGCAGCGCTGGGACGACAGCGTCAGCGATCGCGACATCCGCACGTTTGCTGTCACCAGTGGGCTTGGGGCCTTGGCGATTCAGCGTGGTGCCTTGGTTTTGCATGGAACAGCGCTGGAGCGAGATGGTGAGGCCATCCTTCTGTTGGGTCATCCAGCTGCCGGTAAGTCCACCCTGGCCTGGTGTTTGCTGCAAGACGGTTGGCGTTTACTCAGCAGTGAGCTCGTTGCCGTGAGCCCTGATGGGCTGGTTCTGCCAGGGATGCATCAACTCAAGCTCTGGCATGACGCCGCTGTGGCATTGGAACTGAATTGGCATCAGTTGCCACCGGTGAGAAAGGGATTGAAGCGCTACGCACTGCATGCTCACGATTTGGATTGTCTGCCCCAAGGATCACCATTGCGGCTGATTTATGTGTTGAATCGCGCCAAAGAGGATTCGGGTCAAGAGGATGACGCTGAAGCAGAAGATGAGAAGGAAAAAATGTCTCTTAAGGCTTCACGCAATGTCTCACAAACCAATTCCTTGATGCGCCTGCGTAACCAAGCCTTTCACGCAAGAATGTATCGAGGCATGGACGCAGAAGCGCAGCTGTTTATGCAGGCAGCTGCACTAGCTCGAACGGTGCCGTTGCATGCCTTGATCGTTCCAGATGGAATCAAAGCAATGGCCAAAAGCCTGAAGAAGGTGGACCTGATGCAACCTGAATCGATGCAACAGCGCAGAGAAGCCACAGAAGAGGACTCAAGCAATGAATGAAGATCACAGCTACTGGTATCTGGCTTCTTATCCAAAATCAGGCAACACCTGGTGCCGGGTTTTTATCACTGAATTAATGAGGTTGGCAGGAGATAATCCTGGAGAAGAACTAAACCTTAATCAAGATATTGAAACTGGAGCGATTGCCTCATCCAGGCTTTGGCTGGACGATCAATTAGGAATTAATAGTTGTGATCTAAGTTTTAGTGAACTTGACCCGTTGCGCGGACGTGCTGGTGCCAGTTCGTGGCTATTCGCAGAAGGAGAGCGATTTCATAAAGTGCATGATTCATTTAAATCTCCTGATTCCCGTAGACGCCCGGTGGTGAGCACAACAGGTTGCTCTGGAGTTGTTTATATTCTGCGCCACCCAGAGGATGTGGCCCTGTCACTCAGTCACTTCTTCTCATGGCCGTTGGATCGATGCGTTGATTTTCTGTTGGATCCCGGTGCAGCACTGGTGCCAGGAGAACGCTTTGGAGGTCATCAAGTACGACAACACATGGGCCGCTGGGATCAACATGTGCGCTCATGGGCCGATCAAACTCAGCTACCAGTCTTGATCATGCGCTATGAAGATATGCTATCGAAAGGATCAGAAATATTCACTGAATTGGCAACTTTTTTAGGGCTTCCTACTGACTCAAAACTCATACATCAGGCTTTGGAAAACACCTCCATTGATCGACTCAAGAAGCTTGAGGAAGATGTTAATGGTTTTGCAGAAAAGCCTGCTGGTTGTGAACGATTCTTTCGCTCAGGTCGCACCGGAGAAGGAGCAGAACAACTTTCAATTGAGCAGCGAAAGCGATTAGCAAATGGGTTGTCTGAAGCGATGAATCGCTTTAAATACGAAGGGCCAGAAGTTGACTGATCCTCGAATTCAGTTTGTATTTGGACAGGTGAATGATCAGCTCAGAAGCGAATTGAAGGCTTTTTGGAGACAGTATGGCAAGCCATATCAAGAAGAATTGAAGTCGTTTCGAGCAACACTAAGCAATAACCAGAAGCGCATGGGTCTACTTAAAAAGCCTATATCGCGACAGCCAGCCGCAATTTCACGTGATCAATCAGGAGCAATTGATGGCATTGTATTTGTCGTATTACGAGAGTTAGAAACCTCGCTAGACCTTGGAAGCCATGCCTATTTTCAACGCATGTATGTAATTCCAGAATCCAGGAATCCACGTCTGGCAAATCAGCTCTTTAGAGCATTCCTTAAAGGGTTTGATCGTGAAGAAGAGAAACGCGATCATCGAGCAAAAGTATTACTAGCTGAAAACATTAATCCTGGCTTGCAAAAAGCATCCATGCGACGTTATTTTGCACGCCTTGGTTTCCAAATGCTTGGAGGAAATCGACTTGGTGGTGAAGTCTGGGCAAGAAAGCTCAAAACACACTTCTCGTTTTAATCACCAACTACGGCAATCACTTTTTTTTCTAAGGCAGCTTCCAGCCATGTTTCAATGGAAGACTTGCATTCATCGAGAGTTACTTCATATTCCGCCTGTAAATTCTTGCAGAGTTCAGGCAGTGTTGGCTGAGTTTTCAGTGCATGCCAAATAGCTGAGCCTGTCTCATTGAGAACAAGATAGTCGCAGGTATTGCTTTGAAATAAAGCCACACCGCCGTCGAGTTCTGTGCAGACAGCTTGGGGATGCTGTTTAAAGCGTTTGGTTCCACTTACCATCTAGCTTTTAAAACTCATCATTAACATCTTGTCAATAATGGCATAGATCAATGGTCAGGATATGGCACGTCAACCCCGCTTTCTGCCAGCAGGCCATTCATTTCACATCACGCTGCGCTGCAATAGCAGGCAGTTCTTGATTGCAAAAGGATTGAGAAGAGATGTGCTGCTAGCTGTGCTGGCAAAAGCCAAGCAGAAGGTTCCTCATCGCTTGTATGCGGTGTGCCTGATGGCCAACCACCTGCACTTGCTGCTGCGTCCTGATGATGCAAGTGAGCTGCCGAGGTTGATGCATTGGTTCGCCTGGTATTCCGCCATGGCCTTGAACCGCTTGAGCGGTCGTTGCGGACACTTCTGGGAGGCCAGGTATTTCTAAACCCCAATCCATCCCAAAGATCACAGGCGAATGCTGAATACCTTGAGGTATATCCATGCCAATCCCAAAGCAGCAGGAATCAGGAAAGGTTTTTATGACCCCTATTCCAATTACGGGCATTACGGCAGGTTGGAATGTGATGGCATCAGTGAGTGGCACCCCAGTTTTTTGCAATTGGGATCAAGCCTGAAAGCTTGCTCCAAACGGTATGCATGGTTTTGCCAGAACTACCGGCATAAAAGCAAAGGCGGCTCTAGGTGCCATTGGGGCTCAAGGATGCTGAAACGATTAGTTGAGAAGGGCAGAGGCAGACAAACCAAAAAGAGCCGAGTATCACCAGGACAACAGAAATTACCGTTTGCCTTTGACATTCGCCTCAATCAAATCCCAGAGGAGTGGCAGCAAGTTGCGGTGAAATTTAGAAGAGCAAATGGCATTCGCGATGGTGACACGAGAATGTTTCTTTCATAAATTATTTTCGCGCTTAACGGCGCAACAATAGAGCAAATAACTACATTACTAGCGGACTTAAATGCGAAAGTGTATTCACCTTGCCCAGGTTTTAATGCAACTTAGGTATTAAATAAATTGACCCAAGCAAGCCAACTCTGCACTCAGATGGTGCCAGGTATTGAGCAGTTCATTAGCTGCTTGTATGGGCGTTTTGGTGAGATATTAAACCCCAGAGGGGCCAGTACCCAAGAAAATTTTAAAGGTTTTCCTCAGCCCTTTTTTTCTTCGTCCAGCCGTTAGCATTTGCATCAGGCGCGCCAGGGTTGCAATGCCATAGGGACTTTGTTGAATTGGGTCCATGATAGGTACTCAAAGCAGACCAGGAGGAGGGCTGGAGGCTGCCGGGGAACAACTTGAACTTGCACTTCGCATCTGGATCTACTGCATCATGAACGCGGATATTCCTGTTTTTAACGCTTTCAGATAAGGCTTGAATGGTTGGCTTTTGCCATGCTTTTTTCTTGGTTTCTGCAGCTGTAGTGTTGCTGCCAAAGCGATACTCAATGTTGCCTGAAACTCTGGTTTCAAAAGCTTCGTCATAGGAAACATTGATCCCAGTAGTTAAACCATCAGCGATCTGATAATCCAGCTCCACCTGCACACCTGAACCATCTGCTGTTCCTAGATCACCGCTTTGGTAGTAGTAACCAACAGAGGCATTGAGTTCAGGGGTGATGAAATAACCAACATCAAGGCCATAGGTATCAAGCGCCCCACCGAGATAACGCGCATTGAGGCGCTGCTCTGTATCACCAACAGGGATTAAGGCATAGGCATTGAAGTTCCAGGTATCTGATACTGCCTCTAAACCTGCTGCGATCTGCTGAAAAAAAGCACTTTCCTTGTCGTAGAGCGTGACACCTGTTTCAGCATTGCCTGTATTCATCGGCCTGCTGTCATAGCCGCTGTTTACGCCATACATCCAGCTGCGGTCACTATTCAGCCAGCGATAACCAAGCCTTGATGAGGTGCTGATTGTTGTTCCAGCAACCTCTGTTTTGACGATGCTGCTGTATCCGCCGTAATCAGCAAAGTTGGCGTTGAGCAACACATCAGCAAAGAACACACTGTTCTCGCCAACAGCGATTGGCAGGAACCCACCAATGCCTGCTTGGTTGGGTGTGCCTGCTCCTTGCAGTGCGCCTTGAAAACCCCAGTTGAACTTGACTGCATCCTTGAGGTTGATCTCCATCACCCCGAGATCATCTGCACCACCTGCGTCTTGAGCAGCGGCAGGCAAGAGAGTGGCGTTAGCTAGTGCCAGTGCAGCAACACCGCTCAGCGATAACGACAGACTGAAGGACCGCTGCATTGATTCAGGCATCATTCCGCGCATGATGCCGGGCTTTGCTTAGCTGCGCCCGTTGCGGCTTGGGGCGTCCCGGTGGATCGGGCTGCCGCTGAACGAGTATTGGCCGGAGTTGCTAGATAATTGCAGTCTTGATTACTAATTAAGCCCCGGCTATCTCTGCTCAACTGCGCTCAATCGTGCCAGGTATTGGAGGCTGATTTAAGGGTTTATGGTGTTGGTTGAAGAAACAAAAAGCCCCCGCAATTGCAAAGGCTTTAGATGGTTTGGCTCAACTGTTTGTTCGCTTCACTAAGCCTGCGCGGGTACAGTGTTTCTGTAAGATTGGGTGTTGGAGAAGACTGGATCATGCACCCGCACATCCCTGTTATTGGGTGATGCGGTTAGGGCGTTAATTGTCGGATTGTCCCACTTTTTCTTCTTGGCTGCTGTTGTGCTTGGGCCGCCAAAGCGAACTTTAAGATCTGCTGAAACTCTGGTATCAAAAGCCTCGTCGTAGGAGATATTTACTCCTGCTGTTAAGCCACTACTGACTTCATAGGTCAATCGTCCGAGCACCCCAGAACCATCAGCCGTGCCTAGGTCATCATTTTGGTAGTAATACCCAACAGAAGCATTGATAATTGGAGTGATGAAATAACCAACATTAAGCCCGTAGGTGTTGAGTGAACCGCCTTGATAAACGCTGTTGAGTTGAGCTTCTTTCTCCCCTACAGGAATTAAGGCATAAGCATTGAAGTTCCAGTCATTAGAGACTGCTTCTGCATTCACAGCCACCTGCTGGAAGAACACACTGCGCTTGTTGCTGACGTTCACCCCTGTATCAGCATCACCTGTATTCATCGGACGGCTGTCATAACCACCGTTGACGCCAAACATCCATGAGCGATCACCATTCAGCCAGCGATAACCAAGCCGTGATGAGGTGCTGATCGTGGTTCCAGCAACTTCTGTATTGATCAGGCTGCTGTAGTTGCCGTAATCAGCGAAGTTGACGTTGAGCAGCACATCAGCAAAGAAAACACTGTTCTCGCCAACAGAGAGAGGCAGGAACCCGCCAATGCCTGCTTGGCTTGGTGTCCCAGCGCCTTGCAGTGCGCCCTGGAAGCCAAGAGTAGGCTTGACCACATCCTTGAGGCTGATGCTCATCACATCACCCAGATCCTCAGCATTGCCGTCCTCTTGAGCAGCCACTGGTTGAAGAGGTGTGCCAGCGAGTACCAGCGCAGCAAGACCACTCAGCGATAACGACTGGCGCAGGGACTGGTGCATTGGATCAGGCGTCAGTCCGCGCATGATGCCGAGCTTTGCCTGGTTGCGCTTGGCATTGCAATTGTTCTCATCGACTGCCAATAAAAACCCCGCACTTGGCGGGGCGTGATTGGTGTGAGGTTTATGCCGGGAGATGGCGGCAAACAATATCGCTAATTTATTCCCGACAAAATTCAGGTACTTTGCGCTTTAATGGATGCCTTCCTTCATAGCATTCAAAAAATATGTTGAGGACTCCAAACATCATCAAGCCAACCAAAGTCAGCTGACCAGCTATTACAAGCCTACTTAGCCAAGTTCGCAACTTATTCGTAACGACATGGTAGATAACGTACCAAGAAATGGGAACTTCGAGAACAGAATATTGCTGAAAACCCTGCCAAGTGCTGGGTTTTTGCTGCCATTGCAGTGGAAGCTGGTGCCAACAGACCCGAGATAACTGCTAACACTGGGGAAGTCCTGGAGAAGCTGATGACCGAAGAGCAAGTCAAGAAGAAAGAACGCAAGCAAAAATCAGCAAAGAAGAGCTAAAGGGTGTCGAAGGTGCCGGTTGTGGATGTGAAGATGTGCCAGAACTCAGCGAATCAGAACTAAAGAATGTGAGTGGTGGGGTGGACTTAGCAGCCGTCGCAATATCGATGTACGACGGATATGAAGGTCGGGCCTGAGATGCCGGAAGGTGGTAACCGGAGCAAGTTGGTGCCGGTCGATCCACGCTGACCCGGAAGCCGGTGACGCCAAGGCTCCAGGGCAATAAAAAACCCCTGTCAATGCAGGGGCTTTGATGAGTAGGCCAACGCTAATTAATATCCACCGGGCGGCAAGTAGCACGCTGTTTAACAGCCACACTTCCCCTGAGTGAGCGTTCTTCCAACATAATCCTTGCCACCAGCCACGCTTTCCAGCTCCTCTGCTGAAATCTTTGTTTGAGCCTTGGTGGGGTTATCAGCAGAAATACTAAATCCTGCCTCTTTAGCAATTGCAGCAACAGCATTGGCATCAGCAGCCGCTTTGAGCTGCTCCTGAAGGCTGTTGTTGCCTTTAGCGTTAGCCAGGAAAGCTGTGAGTTGTTCTTGTGTCATGGTTCTAAGGAATGAATTGTTGGGGGTGTTGCCCCCTCGACTCCTTCAAGATCACAGCTCTTCTGGTGAACCCCACTACACAACTCTGGTGTAGACCCCGCGAGGTTCTGGTGCGCTTCTGGTGAATGACTCAGAACTAAGTCAACACCTAGTTTGGCAGCGCTTTCACCAGCCTGATTACTGCTCAACTGCGCTCAATCGCGCATCCATTGCTCGTCAGGGCAACTGGCGTGAGGGCCTTTTACTTCGGGATGCCAACCCAGTCAGCCTGGACTTCTGGGATAAGTTCTGCGGAAGGAAAGAAGCCTGGTGGATGCAGCCTTCGGCATCGAATAGGTATCAGCTACCCCGCCAGCGTTGCCGTGAAACTCATTGTCTTCTCCCAGGTTGAGGGGAGTGATCGGAGATGCGACCTTCTCAAAGACTCCCGGCCGTCCCCGAACCAATGTTTCGATCTCGACAACGATGGCGAAATCAGCGTCACGATCGCAGCAGATCCGATTACAGCAGCGGATGCATCGGTCCATGTGGATGTGAACGCCATAGGGATCAACCATCACTGGGATGTTGGACCCCTCTGGCAGAGCGGTCCCCATACCCTTCGATCGAACCGCTGAGAACTGGTGAATTTGCCTGACACAATCAAAGACCTGATGATCCTTTCGTTGACGGCAGGAGAGGGGCTCTGGGGATCCTGCTGTATCAGGGGCTGATCGAGCCCGCGCTCGTCAAAAGATCCAGAAGGGCCTCAGGACTCAGAAGACTACGGACAGGTCACAATCAAATCGGCAGTGTAGGAACTCATACCGATTCATAAATAGCCTGAAGATGTACCCTGACCTGATCATCAAGTGACGTGATCTTCCGAATGAAGCCATAATTATTATTGCGGCAACTTTCCAGGAGAGCGGGGGTCAGCTGCATCACCTCGGCCTGGGTGCGGGTGGGGTCAGAATTGCAGAAAACAACATTGGATCGTTCCCATTCCGCTCCAATGCGAATCAGATGATTGATCCAGTAATACTCATCGGCCAGCTGAAGCAATGGAAAATCATCCACACTGGCGCTCTTGATGATCCTGGAGATCGCCTCTCTCTGGATCACAAAGAACATGTTTTGCTTGCGCAGCTGATCCACCGAGAGCCCGAAATAGAGGGCGATCTGTGCAAATCGTTCTGCATTGGCCCGAACCTGACGCTCGCTAAGACCATGCCGGGGCTGCAACGCCAAACGCGTCTGACTGCAGAATGACTGAATCCAGGCAAATGGGTGCAGGGGCAGCATGTCTCCCGACAAAAGCACCATGGCGTCACAGCCATCATTGATCGCCGCAACAAACAATCGTTGGGTGGCCGCCACCAGACTCCTCTCTCCCCATGCTGTTTCAAGGGGAGCAGGATCGATCCAGGCACCGTTCAGCACAGGCCATGGCGTGGGCGTTTTGGCATGCACATAAATCCCTACAGATCCAGGTGGTGCTGGCCTTAGAAAGCTCTCCCACAGGGAAACATGGTTCAATCCTTCCTTGACTAGGAAACAAAAACCAAGCTTCACCCAACAATAAATCAAAACGAGTTCAACACTAGAACAAGCCTGCTTAAATGATCAAACGCGAGTAAATGGATCTCTCGCAATTGCCCATAACCTCATCCAAACCCCCTGAAACAGGATGCCTTTGATCTGGCAATCTTCAATAAACAAAGGCGGAGTAATCAAGCATTTTCTTCAGCGCGGCCTCAAGGGTTTGCAAGGCCTCAGCCACGGCCTTCTCCAGCTTGTGGTCACTTGCACGCCGCTCTCCATTACACAACCGCTCCAGCCCATCTCTGAGCATTAGCTACTGCACCTCGCTCAGTTTCGTGGACACTAGGTCGGCGCCGGCACGTTCAACCTTCCTCGCCTGCGTTGCTCTCAGCGCTTCTGTCTTGGTCTTGGCCGCCTCGCGCTCTGCTCCCTCCGCCTGCAGCCGCAAACTGCGCACCAATAGTTCGCGCCACAGGTCCTGCTCCTGCTAATGCACTGGCTCGGTACGCTTTTCGTGGATGCCACATGCCGTCTTCAGCCGAGGCAGTTGCTCAACAACCGCCAGCCCTTCCCGCCAGCCCTTCCGTGGCCCAGTCATCTACTGCTGCGTAGTGCAGCGTGTAGTCATGGAATAAATACAAGACTTCGATCTGGCGTTGGGCTGCTAACACGTAGATGCTCTCCAGCAGCCCTCCCATCGACCTGCAACGGCCAGGTCATCTGCTTGCTCACGCGCCTGGCCCAGCTCCTCACGTATGGCTTCTGCCACCCGCCCTCGTAACGGTAAGGAGTGGTCCAATGCTGTTTTGGGTAGCAAGGTCACGCATGTAGTCGCTCTCCTCTCGCGCCGCCCCGCCTTGGCGTCACAGATACTCGGCGGCAGTGTTCTCCCGCCGGCAACAAACACAGTCTCGGCAAACGCTCCCACCCAGCTCACCCCCGACTGAGTCACCGGTGTGCAGATGACCACGTCCCAATTTGCCAACTCACCCCTTAGTAATCGCCGGGCTGCTTCGCGGTCTTTGCTATCGGCATCAATAACAAGCACTCGTACGGCTGGCACCGCCTCCAGCAGTGCATTATGTAGGCCCCTGGCCGAAAGCACGAGCTGACCCCGACCGTCCTTGTCATCGGCCCCGGGTGCGCCCACTTGAGGTGTGTCTAATGGTCATTTGATGGCGCTCAGGCACCACCGTCATGCAGAGTATGGGCATGAATCAGCCAAGTATTCAAAAACTTCGATCACTCCGACTCGATGCTTTAGCCCGTGACGACAGGGCTGTGGCTGATCTCAACGCTCGAATCTCCAACTCTCCTGACTATCTGGTGGAGGAGCTGATGAACAACCATGGTTGGCCTGCCCATGAGGCTCTTTGCGCTGTCCAGCAACTTCAAGAGAAGGTCCTTCGCAATATTTCGGAGCAGGCTGCCGCCTGAGCAGTGATTTTTCAGCACCGTTTAGTGGTTATGGGCTGACGAGTAGAGGACTCATGGATGAAGACACCAGCAAAACAACAAAAACTGTCTGGTTCTGGGTGATCGGACTAAACATGATCGCTTGGGGCGGCTATCTCGTTCTTACAAGAGTCATGGGAATCACGGTTGATTCGGTTCATTAGAACCGACCCGATGATGATGCCGAATGTTTAGCACCTTGGAGGCCTTGTGATGGCTTAATCCAAAGTTTTCATGAACTGCCCCGAATTGATTCAGGTCAGTTTTGCAATGGTGTTCAGAACTTGCGCGGATAAGGGGGATTCCCAGCCAGTTCGACGTTGATCTCTTTGCAGATATTCATCCAGGCACCAAGTCCAAAGTTCACACCGTTTGGACAATCGATGAAGTCTTGGAACTGCTGAGCAGTGATGCCCTCACGCACTTCCCAGATGCAGAACGCCGGACCTTCAGGACCAACCGGGCAGAAGCAGTGGTTATAGAAACCAGCCTTCAATTTATTGGCGACTGCATCATCCCAGCCTCCGCCCGGAGCCATCGCTTTTTTGAGCTGTCCCACACCATTGCTGGGCTTTCCCAGCCCGAAACTCATGGTGAACGTGGTAGAACTTAGAAGCCATCTATCGAAGCCGAGTGCTCCTTGATCATCGCGTCTCCCATGCGCTGCCGGCGTCTCTGAAGCTTCTCAATACATTTTTTGCTTCTGGACAGTTGAGGTGGCAGTTCGCAATGAATCCAAAAGGATCGAGAGGTGCCCTTTCCTTTTTTTCTCAACCAACCAACGCCAGCTTGCTCGATGAGGGGTCTTGCATGGTGCTGCGCTTAATAGAAAGATCTCGGTGATTTTTGCCAAAATTTAACGATCCATGTATTGCTTGCGTCATCATTCCGAATTGGTGCTTTTTATCTTGAAATTAGTTTTGCTTGGCGAATAAAAATGAATGCACTCAGGCGTATCAAAAGAAAAATCAAGTCTGAAATGCTCTCAATTTTTGTGATCTCACTTGAAATTTGCTACAGGGCCTATGGAAGTATTTGAAATGAGACCACCACACCAGTTGAATTCTTGGTGTCGGCTGGAGACTTTATGCTTCGCCACTGCGATGTATCAGTCTTGACTGATCGCGTGAAAATAACTTCATAGCGATGTCTGTCGCTCGGATTTAGCTTTCTTTGGCCTGTGCTCTTGGACCTGCAAGCTTGCAGCTGGGGCCTATCGGGCAAGCCAAAGCACGAAATGGCTTGTGATGGCCCTCACGAATGAACTCACCGATTGGTTCGGCGTGGGCAGTATGGATTTCCATTGGAATAGTGCCTCTTCCAGTGTTTTAGAAATGCCTTGGGAACAGTCAAGGTGCGATAACAATTTCTCCCTATGCCGTAGCGAGGGGGCAGCTCAAAATTTCAACTCCAGAGGCCTCAGCTTTTGTCAAACGTTGTTCTGCCACTGTAGGCATGCTGTGACTGGGCCCAGAGCTGCTTCCACTTGGTTGAGTTGGTGGTTGGCACTGTCTTGATGTCCTGAGCTGTGAATGCCACTGAGGGCTGACAAGGCAACGGTTTTTCACTGGTTTGCAAGTCTTTCTCCATGGTTGTTTTTGCTAAACGCCTTCTCTCCAAGGAATAGCTGTCGTCTCGAAGAAGCACAGAATGTGTTGGCCAATGCTCACCTGCTCGAGCCACGAGCGACATCGCAGCCTTGAATCGATCTTCGCCATCACTGCTCTAAGTGCATATCCTTTGTGAAATCATTCTTTTCTTCAATTGGCGATGATCGAAACCACTGTTCTTGATTTCAAGCTCAGCAACACCTTCGAAGAATATAGAGCCCATATGGAAGCACCTGAGCAGCAGGCGATGTTCTTAGAAATGGGTGTCAAGATCTTCTATCTTGGTTTTTCTAAAGAGGATCCCAAGCGAGCAACGGTCATGTTTCAAGGGCAGGAAAATGTTTTACACGACATTTTCACGAACCCGCAGACCAAGCCCATTGTTGAGGCCTCTGGCCATGTTTACGAAGGGACGGTGATAACCCGTTGGCTTGCTAGCTAGTTATTGCAAAACAGTCGTACTATTCTTGTCTTTCATGTAAGCTTTGAATGCCGTTTTGGCCATTCAGAGCTCAAGGTTTTTGGCTGGTTCTGCGCATTGGATGGATAGCTCCCATCACTCTGGTGATCCGGTGCTGCTACCAAGGGAGTCCAGACAGGGGTGATCGATGACATGTGCGAAAAGGCCTAAGTGGCTAGGCATGCTGACGGCTGCTGCTTGCCTCTGTACCGGTGTCATTTTGCATGGAACATCTGTACGGGCTGTGCCCCGTCGGATTATTCTTTTGCGTCATGGCGAAAAGGCTAATTCCCACGCGCTTTGTGGGATCGGTTTGAGACGTGCGGTTGCATTAAGTCAATATTATCTGGGCCAGAACGCGAAGAATCAGTCACTGCTCGAAGGACAGGTTCCTGCCGCGATTTTTGCGATGACTCTTCACACGCTTGAAACGGCAGGTCACACTGCTGTCAGTTGGAGGCTGCCGATCAAGACTTATGCAGCGATGCCTGGTGAAAATGGAATAACGAAAACCTCAGAAAAAAATAGTGCTACCCAGGCCGCTGCAGCTGATGTACTAGGAAATCCCAAATGGCATGATCGTATTGTTTTAATGTTCTGGGAACACCACCATATCGCTAGTCCACGATTGGAGCGGCTGTATTCAGCTCAAAAAGTCACTCTTCGTCAGCTGCTGAATATCGACCATTTAGAAGGTGTGCCCAAGGAATGGAAGAACAATTATGATTACTTTTGGATCATTGATTATGATCCAAATTATTCACAAATCCCTATTCGGTTTCAAATGGTTAAACAGATTTACCCCTCTCCATTTACAAAGCTTCCTCACAACGAATGGGGGGAAGAATTGCCTAAGGAATATCCCTTGAGTTGTCTGCGTTGATTGGATGATTGAAGAGGGCTGCTTTTGCTTTAGTCCATCTCACGCTGCAGTACTCATATTTTCGAGTCATGAACAATGCTACGAGCATGAGCGTAGAACGTAGATTCACTTAATCTCTATTGGCTTGAATCGGTTCGTGCTGCTGCAGCTAAGGCAGCAGACTGCTAATTAGGGAGTTGTCTTAGCGCTTCTCTAGAGGCTGAGCGTGCAGCATGCCGTCTCATAGCTAGCCATCTGAACTATTTAGTCGATTGTTTCCAATCCTGTCCATGGCGACAGCGTTTTATGGTTTGGCTGGAGAAGCTCCTCAATCTCTCTTGAGCTGGCCCGAGTTAACAACGAACAACAACTGATTCATGTCAAAAAACTTCGCAGTAACCTTTGTTGCACAGCGACCAAAGCGTTGTTTCGCAGCCACTAACGTATATTCTGATGGCTCTGCGTTTTTTACTCTGCCTGCAGTGTCTCTGGGCAATGCGATGATCTAACGATGTCAGTAAGCAGTCCTGCTGGTGATTGATGTCAATGTCTGGATGATCATCGGGTTTCTGCTTGCAGCATTTTCAGTTGTTTCCAACGATTCTCTGCAAACGCTTGGTACTTATATCGCCTCAAATCGACAGCGAACGCCCAAGAGTGTTCAGATGCTGTTTGTTTGTTGTATCACCATTATCGTTCTTTTTCTGGGTTGGTTTCTTAATCAAGGCGAACCTGCTTGGGGTCGTCTTGATTCATTCCCTGTCCCCGAACCGTTCACCTGGGCCTACATCATTCCTCCGATTGCAGTGCTTGCTCTAACTGCATGGGGCGCACCCGTGAGTACTTCATTTCTGGTACTTTCTTCTTTCGTTCCTGAAAATATCGGAAGACTTTTAGGGAGTTCAATTTCCGGATATGTCATGGCACTTTTCCTAGGCCTTGCTTCTTGGGGTTTGGGTGTATGGGTTTTAGAACGATGGATTTTTCGACGTCATCAGGATTCAAAAGAGATCCATAGAATTTGGTATCCAATCCAGTGGCTTTCGACTGGTTTTTTGTGGAGTATGTGGTTGGTTCAGGATATGGCGAATATCTTTGTCTATCTGCCTCGTAATTTAAATCTTATTTCGATGTGTGTATGCACTTTGATTCTTTGTATGGGTCTCTGCATGCTCATCGTGATCGGAGGTGGCCCGATTCAGGGTGTTTTGCGTTCAAAAACTAATACATCGGATTTGCGATCAGCAAGCGTAATCGACTTCATGTTTGGACTTTGTTTGCTTTATAGGGCGTTTCTAAGCAGCTTTCCGCTAAGCACAACCTGGGTGTTTCTTGGTTTACTTGCAGGTAGAGAATTAGCTCTTCGTATTAGACAGCTTAAACAAACAACCGTATTTACTAACCAGGTTCATGGAAGCCTTGCGAAGGTGATTGGTGGTGATATCGGAAAAGCCTCTGTAGGGTTAATTGTGAGTCTGCTGATCGCACTTGGAATACAACCCTTGATCAATTGGAGCGTGCTGTAAATATTCAGTCTTAGTTAGGTAGCAGCCCTGAGCCAGAACTCTGTCGGCGGAATTGTTAGCGTCAACTCATTGAGCTGTCTGGTTGATTTTGTAAATGCTACGCACGAGGCAGGCAGTTGAAAAGCTGACAAAGAGTATGAGCAGGCAAGAACTGGTCATGATGGTTCAATGAGTACAATTACTTCAGAGGTTCAACATTTCTACCGTGAGTGATGTGATTTTTTGATTGATGCAAGTTATTCTGAGAATGTTGGATGTACCGGCGTGACCGCTTTTCTTGTGATCTCAGTAATGATTTTACAGAGTTTTTCGTGGAATTTTAAAAGTTTGACCTAACTCGTCCGCCGTGATCTGGAATCTGCTTGTCTACGAATTAATAGTGAAATTAAGCTAGTGAGTTAAATGTGATTCGCCATAAGTGTAGACGTTTCTTTTTGGACTTCTATCTAAAGCGGACTCATATCTATCACCAATTGAAACCTAAATATCGACGTCGACTAAACCATGAGTGAGGGCAAACACAGCAGCTTGAGTTCTGTCTCTAACACCTAGTTTTTGGATTGTAGTGCTGACGTGGCTTTTGATCGTTTCTGCAGATAGGAATAACGATTCTGCTATTTCGGCATTTTTCATGCCTTGAATAATGCAACGAAGAACCTCACGCTCGCGTTCGGACAGTGGATCGATGAGCTCAGGCGGTTGTTTTATTCTTGCCGTAGCTGCAGCACGAACTGATTTTGGGTAGTAGACACCACCATCGTTAGTCGTAATTAGTGCCTTGATGAAGTCTCCGTGCCCTGATCCTACCGATGAGACAAACATGACTCCGTCTGCTCCAGCATCCATCGCCTCATGGACAACGTCAGTTGTTTCTCGCCCTAGAAAAATAAGTGTTGTGATCTTTGGATTGTGTTGCTTGACCCTCTCTACCAGACGAATTCCATAGCCCTTTTCAAGATCTTCGCTTGTGATTAAGATGTCTGGGTCAAATTTAAGCTGTAAATCTAAGCCTTCATCTTCAGTCGTTGCTCCACCAATCAGTGATTTTAAAATTGGTGTGCAAAGACATAATGCAGCTAAAGTCAATCGGTTTTTGCTACACACCAATACTTTTTTGCTGCTTAGCAGTGATTGGCATTGATCTGCGGCTTGCTTGAGAGGAAGTTCGTTTGGATTGATGAGCACGCGCTGGACATCATTTTACTTCACTCTACTGAATAAGTAGCTTGTACGCAATTCATCTAAGCTTCATTCGTATTGACTTGATTGATGGCTTTTGTTTCAGAAGACGAGCGCTTTGATATTTCTGCAAAAATAAGACGTGGTTTTTTGTTTCGCTTGTTCTTTCGGCACTTACCGCTGTGACTTTTATCTGCCTATCCTCCTCGATGATGAGATCGTAATTTGGTGGTATAGAGTCTGCAAGTCTTTTGCAATGATCACGAAGCTTCAATGATGTTGCATCTACAATTTGGGAGATATTAAGCAGATTTAACAAACTCTGCTCTTTCATTGACTAAAAAGAATTAGTTGTTTAGGTGAGAATGATTCATTAGAATTGTGGAATACAGCAGATTAATCCAACACCTAGATCCATGTTTTTTGAGCAATTATTACCTCACTCCGATGTGGCTCCATACGTCTGGTCGCTTGTGCTGTCGTTTGCAATAGTGATTCTGAGTATTGCGCCTCTTTATGCGGCTCGATTTAAATCTCAGTTCGAGCTGAGTGATCTGTCATCTCTACGTTCAATGTTTGATCGTTATCCAGCATGGGGGAAACGGGCCAGCTGGGCACAGCAAAACAGTTTTGAATCATTTTCGCTTCATGCCCCTTCTGCCCTTTTTGCCATTCTTACTGTTCTGAATGGAGTTACTCTTCCTTCTCTCGCAATTAATGTTGCAATTGCTCATCCAATTCTTCGAGCTATTTATATTGTTGCTTACATAGGCAATATTCCACTGCTTAGATCGATATGCTGGGCTGTCGGCTTGCTTTGCACTGGCATTCTTTATGGTGTATGTTTCTCGATGATGATTTGAATGCGTAGTGACGTTGCATTTATTGTTTGCACACGTCTTGGTTTGAATTTATACTTTTTGACCTTTTGAATTATTTAGAACCCATTCCTTATAGCTGACATAAAGCTATTGTTGATCATTTAACTGCGTTCAGTATCAAGATGTTTGGCAAATTTTTGGATTATTTCGATGCAGAATTGACGATCTACCCCATGTACTGTCTTCCAGCTTTCGTACATCACATTCAGGTCTTCCCAGGCATTGTCATATACCGCTTTCGGGTAGTCTCCTTGTTCTGAATCATTCATCAGACGATTCCTTGGTGTTGCAAGTCTGATCACTTAACATAACCCTAGCTACTAGTATTGATCTTGAATTGTTTATCAAGATCATATGATTTGATCTTGCGTTTTGAATGTGTCTGCATAGGTTCTCAAGCCTTGTCTTTGGTTCAGCTTTCTTTGGTTGAATATTCAACACTCTACCTCCAAAAAATTCTTCGTTTTCTACTCTATTCATCTCTTTAAATTCATGATTATATTTTTATCCTGCTGATGAAGATTTGTCTTAATTAGATGGTTTTGACGAAACGATGAAATAGTTTGCTGGCTCTTTGATGGGTAACTTCCCCCAGTCTTTTTTTGTATGCTTTGTTGCCGTAGCCATAATTGTGATCTGTATGAATTGCTAGCGGAATAAGTCATGCTGTTGTGTAAACCGTTCAGAAGGTGTCGTAGGCAAGCCCTGTGGAGACGAATAGAAAACCTGCGATGAAAATCCCTGCGTAGATCAGCATGATTCGTTTGTTCAAAACAGAGTACCAAACCTCAATCCTCGTTAGCAACGGATAATTTCATGCCTATGTATTCCCTAACACCAGTGACACCGAAGAACGGGTCTTATGATCAGATGTCTTTTTGATCAGATGCAAAATTTACTTGCTTTGATCAGCAACCTCCTTCAAAGTTTCGTCAATGTACTAAAGGGAGGTGATCGCTGGTTCTTGGTGATCGATGAGGTGATTATCGATCAGGAAAATATGGCAAATCTGCACAAGCAACTTGAGCAGAGGCAAGATCAAATTGTAAGTCGAGATAATTTTAATCGTCGCTACGAATCGCAATGCTCTATTTCTTCCGATCGGCTGACAATCTTCGAGATTTGGTTGACTTTGAGTCCGATTTCTCTGTTCAAGTTCCTAAGATACTCTCTGAGTGATGTTGTCTAAGCAATCAACATTATTCTGACAATATTTGGTTGAATTTTGCCTGTATTAAACAAGAACCATTCGCGTTTTGGTAGATATTTTTGTTGCTCAGATTCAATTCTGTCAACGATTCGTTTAAGTTCCGTCTTCGTTGCGTTTGCAACCTTCCAGCCTGATTCGGACGCGGGCTTTCCTGGGGTCAGTTTGTTGTGCAGCGGATGATCTGTAAAAAATCATTCTTCGCATGAATTCATGAAGTTCTATAATCACTGCAATTGAGCTTTTCATCATTAGCGACCTTTCACCTAAGCGCATCCCTGCGCGTACTCTCCGCCGCGGTTACATTAGTGAGTTCCTGAGTATGGCTAAAACTGTTCAGCCGCAGGGGTTTTCGCCCCAAAAGATTGATGATCTGGACGGTTTTGACTATATGAAAGTTGCATCGCGGATTAAAAATTAAAAATTTACGTCATGATTCATGAGAGACAATTTGTTGCCATAATTCAATTGCATTATTTATCGATATAGAGTTCTTGATTGGACGAGTCGTTGGCTTGAGCATAATTGACACCCTAAGTGGACATCTGAACGTTGCTATAACCATCCAGCTGTTTACGATAACTTTATTTCAATCTTAGTCCCATGCACTTTATTGCAGCTTTTGATGAAAATATTGATATCGTTTGGCAGAAGATTGTTGAAGAGATGAGCAGTGATTTCTCCAAGCTTATATGCCCTAATGCTTCCAGCTTTATTACCACAAAAGATGGTCTTGAGTGTATGGTTCGAAGTGCAAAGGGCGATTTGTTGGCCAATTGTTATTCAGAGGATGATCGAATGGGAGGGAGACGATGGACAATCAACCTTGCAAAATGAATCAAGATATCAGTTAGTTTTTCAAGTTCGACGAGTAAAAATTGGATTGATTGACTGTTATTCAGTATTAATGAATAATCATTGCTGTTTTTTCAAGAACGATTCTGATTAACCCCCCATTTCAGCAGGACGTTAATTCAAATTATTCAATAAAGCTCAACAGTTTAAGAGTTTATCTTAATTTAAGATATTTATTTATTCTCAATCAATGCATTTTTTGCTTGTAGCTTGTGCTTGCTTCCATTCTTTTTATGAATTATCACGAGCCTGTCCCCTTTTACATGGGGAGATTGGAAAAGTGTCAGCAGTCAGAACAAGATCTCTGCGCTTTCCTTTCTCGTCTCAAGCAGGATCAGTTTCTTCAGCAACAAATCAGCCAAGCAAATAACGAAGATCACGTTGTTGCGATTGCCTTGAGTGAGGGGTTCGTTCTCGATAAGGAAAAGTTCTGGTTATACGAATCAAAAGATTACAAGAGGTGTGTTGAGCGCCGTGGCTTTTATTCAAAACAATAATCATTCTCTGATATGGTCTAAAAATACTCTCGCTCACATTTAATATTATGGGATTAGCGCACCAGCATAGATTGCTGGTGCGTCACTGTTGGACTAGAACTCATCATGCAGTTGCAAACTTTAGGGCTATTTTATTCTGAATTAACTGTAAGTTGTTGAATTATTTGATTTTATTCAAGTCACGCGATTTCTTGCATGGTGACCAGCTGCACTGTGCGATCCATGCGCATCAATCGATACATGCCTTTGCTCATTTGCAGTTGCCTTTTTTCTTGTTTTGCAGCAACGTTAATCCAAAAGTGTACTTATTATGGGCTTCTTGAGGCGTAGATTTTTCACAATCTTTCTAGTCTTTCTCTTGGCTTTTTTATTTGCTACTCCTTCTGTTCATGCGCTTGATTTTGAGTTAAGTCAGCTTGAGCTCGTGAAATGCGATACTGCTGACCCTGCTTCCAAGCAGCCAAAAGGTTATCGCTCCGGATGTTATATTTTGAATGGACAGATTAAGAGTTCTGCTAAAAGTTTGACCAAGGATATTGATGTTTTTGCATTTATTTATGACGCATCCGACGAAGAAGTGTTGCCAAATCGCCCTAGAATTGGTTCAATTAACAACGTACCAGTAGGCACTAGTCAATTTTCTGTACGTGTTCCAATTCCATCGTTTGCAGTTCCTCCCTTTACGATTAAAAAGGCAAAAGCTAAGGTAGCGATACCAGTTCCAACCATATCTAAAGATACCTCTGATGAGGACATACTGCCATTAGAGCGTGGCATTGAAGGATAATTAATAGCACTGATTACTATTAATGGTAGCTTTGATGTATTTTAAGTGAGCTAACTTTTTCGCTCTGGACCTTTCATTGTATTCAGTTGATCATTGTTGTTAGGGTTGTTGTGTCGAAACCTGCGCGGCGTTAACCAACCGCAGCTTGTGGCTCCCAGGTGCTTTTTCATTCATTGAATTCACAGCTATTAATTCATCGACCGTGAAGTCGTGTCATTTAATCTTTGTACATAATGTGAGTTGGTTCGTTAATAATATGTTAGTTAGGCTTAGTCTCGTTTTTTCTTTAGGCATTAGTTTGGTTTATATCGTTTGTTTGCTGACCCTGTTTTCTTATCTCGGATTAAGGAAATCACGTTCAATTTGTCGGTGTTGATTAGAGGAGGCTGAATTGTGAATACTTCGTATTTGGTTTGTCTAGTAATGTATTGCTCAAAAAAATAGGTTGTAGTGGAGCCGTTCTGTTGATTTTTTCTGATCGTAGTGATTGCTACTTTCTTGATTGCATCGTGTTGATGCAGAGCCCATACATTATTATGGTCTTTTAACCACTTCCTTTTTCTTGGATTTTGTGCGATTCTGCTCGGGTCAACTTTTTTTTTATGACTTTTTTGATGCATTGGTCTTTTAAGACCGGATATCACGAGATTGCGGCGAAGAAATTTTTGTCCTCTGGAGCACCTTTTCCAGCCTGTCAATCTTGGAAACGTTTTCATGGACCAGGTTCAGTAGAAGGTTGGATTCTTGTTGAGGCTGACAGCGCTGATGCATGTTATGAACATGCTGCCGAATGGGCAGAATGTCTTGATTGGGAAGTGACACCAGTTCTTACTGATGAGCAGGCTGGGCCTCTGATTGCTAAAGCATATAACTGATCATTCAGACTCACACAATGCTTCACTTATTCGATTGGAGCATTGTGTGAACAGTAACTTGCAGTTGGTCTAACTATCTTATTAAAAGCCTGGCATACATTGTTGAAACCAGCATTGGTTAAGGTTTTGTCAGGGTTTGAGTTGCTGGAATAGCACTATTTTTTTATTGGCTTTTCCGAATTTTACTTCCGATTCTTCAGTATTCGTATATATTAGACCCATATTCGCTGTTATTAATGATGGAATGCTTTGACTGTAGGGGTTTTAATCTCAGCGGTTGTTATGAGTGTTCTGCCTTTTTTACTCCGTAAGTTCAAGTTTTATTGTTTGCTTCCTCTATCCAGCCTGTTTTTGATGGCTCTTTAAACGTCGATGAGGCAGCTTTTTCGGCCATGCCCTTCGACTGGTAACATCTAAGGCCTTTGTTTAGACTCGATGATCGCCCCCTCGGTTAAAAATGTTGTGAATTGTGATCGAGAAGCGATCACAATTGATGAGCGACTTGGATAATCGCTGCTCTTTCAGTTTCAACGACTGATTTGAGTATGATGCAGGTGGGCACCGGCATCGGGATTTTGGAGTTGTCGGGCTGACAACTCCTTAATCCAATTCTCAAAGGTTTTATTTTTAATCGAATTTATATACACGACATTGCTATTACTAGTTTTCTTAAGAATTTTAATTTATTGTTGTTTCAAATACACTATTCAGTTATCGAATTTTGCATTGTTTTTAAGGTCTTGGCAAGTTTCTGGGATTGATTACAAAGCATTTGATATCCCGCATGATTGATTTTGGTGAGACAAATAAATGCTCAGAAATTGTTTTATAAGTCCACCCTTGCTGCCTTAGGGCCATTGCGATTCTTACGCGTTTACTTCGCCAACCCTCACTAGGCCCTAATCGTCTCGATATCTGATTTGGAGAGCTCACTGATATGCGGGGATTATCAGATAGTTGATTATCGGCTTCGGAGTGGTCGCTCTATGTCAACTTTGATTGAAATCAGCGTAGAATATGAATTTTCTTTTGATCTAGCCCCTCAGATATTCAGTTGGTCTTTTTTCTCTTCTTTGTGGTGTGTTTCGCAAGATGAAGCCTGTGCCGTGCTTTATGCTTCAGCTCGAAGTGATCAAAAGCGCTTTCGTATGCACTCTCGATGTGCATGTTGTGACTAAACCATACACATTTGTTTTTATCAATCATGTTGATTTGATTCAGATGTAAGCGGTGCTTTTTTTGACTTATTCGGCTTGCTTGGGCTACTGCCATCGTTGTATGACAATGGGCACAATTTTTGTGATTGTTTGCTTTTGTGTTGATTGACTGGTCTTATGTTGCTGTTGCTGTTACTGGGAGTAGTTCACGATATATTATTCAACTCAATTGTAATATGGGTTGTGAAATGATCTGAGCTGCCTCCTGGTCTTAAATTTGTTTTAAATCTTTGATCCAGATTGCTTTTGAGGGCTTCTGAGGTTTTGCGTTTTCGCCCATTACAGCACGTTATTGCGTTCCGCCTAGCAACATTTACTTTTCACAAGGTTTTGCTTGCCTCTATGCCCTCTCGCTGAGAGGCGAGCCATACGCTACGAGAGAGGGTGTCAAAAGCAGTTTGCGCGTGTCTCATAAATTTTTAGGTTGAAAACTATTGTTAACGGATGATTAGAGCAAATTGATTGCTTATTAGGTTGTGATTGCCTTTCATTTTCCCAATGCAATCGTATGGAAATTCATCAGTCACTTATGACTGGTGGGCGGGAAATTCTGGAGTAGCGAAGCGCTCCGGCTCTTTCATCGCTGCGCATGCTGCCCATGCCGGTCTCATCATGTTCTGGGCCGGAGCATTCACTCTTTTTGAACTCGCTCGATACGACGGCTCCCTTCCGATGGGTGAGCAGGGTCTGATTTTGATTCCTCACCTGGCTGGTTTAGGTCTTGGTGTTGGGGATGGCGGAGTCATCATTGACCAGCAACCACTGATCGTTGTGGCTGCAACGCACCTTGTTTCTTCAGCTGTCCTGGGTGCTGCTGGTATTTGGCATACTCTTCGTGCACCCAAGGATCTGTCAGAAGCGACTGGTCGTGCTAAAAAATTCGACTTCAGTTGGGATGACCCTAAAAAGCTGACTTTTATCCTTGGTCATCATCTGATTTTTCTAGGTCTGGGTGTAATCGCATTTGTTGAATGGGCTCGCGTCCACGGTATTTATGATGCTTCTCTCGGAGCTGTTCGTACTGTTGAGCCCAACATTGACCTCGGAATGGTTTGGGGCTATCAGACCAACTTCCTTACCATTAGCAGTTTGGAAGATGTGATGGGCGGTCATGCTGTATTAGCGTTCATTCTCACCATTGGTGGTGTTTGGCATATCATCAGTTCTCCCTTTGGTCCGTTCAAGAAAGTCCTGATTTATAACGGTGAGTCGATCCTTTCTTACTCGCTAGCGGGCATCGCATTGATGGGTTTTGTGACCGCTATCTGGTGTGCACAAAACACGACAATCTATCCCGTGGAATTGTATGGCGCTCCTTTGAAGCTTAATTTCGCCTTTTCCCCGTACTTCACTGATACCTCCACACTTCCTGGAGATGCGCACACTGCCCGTGCATGGTTGGCGAATACACATTTCTACCTTGCTTTCTTCTTCCTTCAGGGGCATCTCTGGCATGCTCTGAGAGGTATGGGTTTCAACTTCAAGAGTGTTGTTAACGCTTTTGAATCTATGGATAAAGCCAAAATTAACTGATTGTTATTCAAGTAGTTTTCTTTAAAGCTTTAAAGCCTCTCCTGTAGAGGCTTTTTTTATTGTCTATATTTTTGACACTGACCATTAACGAGTCATTTAAAGCTATTCATCATTAGTGGTTATGTGTTGCTTGCCTTGAAGGAAAAATTCTTGTTCTTTAATAGTGTTTTTTCAGTGTAGTTCTCTCTTTGATTTTTTATGAATGTTATTTTTAGCATGACTCCTTGTCTTAGCTCTTTTAAAGAACTGACGTGATCGTCTTTCTTCTGGGTGACTCTTGCCTGCATAAGACGTCTGCTCATGACTCATTTGATACGACCTGTTCAACCCTGCTGCATTTATTTTTGCTTAAGGATTGCGTCTTGCTCTTTTGTTTAACGGACAATCTCAATTGCTCTTCTCATGTTCCAAGGTCGTTGATCTATACCTTGAGACCACTTGTTCTGGCTCCATTTCGGGAAGTGCTTATGAATCCCTGATCTGTCTTGAGGAATCTGCTGACAAGATCGACCAAAAGCTCATCCAGCATTTAAAACGAAGAATTTTACAGGGTTCGATATCAGTGATCAATTCCCCGGCGTAGTTTTATCGTCTACTTTCTGCGATTCCATTTGATACAACGGCTTGTTAGCTGTGCCGACTGAACAGTGCTGTGCTCTTTCAAAATAATTGAAATGGTGCAACATATGCCTCAAGACAAGGTCCTTTGGATAGATCTGCAGCCGACCTTGCATTGCCTCAATAAGCGTGTTGCTCAATTATTAAGTCGGTCATTCGCTGTACAGCGATGGTCCTTCCAGCATGATCTCGATGAGTCTTGCTCTGTGCAGACTGTTCTGGAGTTGCTTCGACAGACCCTTGTGGCGTCTTCCGAGCCAATGCATCTGGTTGGCCACGGCATCAGTGGTACGGTAGCTTGTCTTTTTGCAGAAAAGTACCCCGACCTGGTAAAATCTCTTACATTGCTCTCTGTCGATACTCTTTCAGCTAACCACTGGTCTTCTCATTACCTGGACATGCGGAGTCAATTGCCAACTTCGAGGCAAGCTATTTTGAGCCATCTGTCGTCTTTACTCTTTTCCAGTAACAACTCTCGTTCTACTGAGATAGTTCCCTGTCTTTTGGCTAAATGTTTAGATACTGAATTCATCCAAGGTTCTATTGTTAATCAACAAACTATCAAAAACTTACAAACTCCCGAAGTTCCAACATTAGTCTTAAATGGTGAATTTGATTTTGTTGTAGACATCAATTCGCACGATCGCTGGTCTGAAACGCTAAAATCTGGTGATCGATACGTTTGTATGAAAAACGGGCGCCACTTCTTTCAGTTTAATCAGGCTCAACATGCAGCGGATTTAATTACCGCATTCATTCAGATGGTTCCTGGTCAATGGATTGATCGCGAACTTAGCTCCAATGATTTCACTTCTCTCGCTCGGAGCTAATTATGTCAGATATTTTTGAGGCTGACGTCATTATCGTTGGTGGTGGTCCAGCAGGTTGTGCATGCGCTCTTTACACTGCCCGTTCTTCGTTGAAAACATATATTTTGGATAAAAACCCTGCGGTTGGAGCCCTGGCGATTACTCATAAAATCGCAAATTATCCTGGTGTTCCGGCAGATACATCAGGGGCGGATTTGCTGAATACGATGAGAGATCAGGCTATTAGCTATGGAGCTAATTACCAGCAAGTGCAAGTCTATGGAATTGATTTATCAGGGCCTGAAAAAACTGTTTACACTCCAGAAGGCACTTTTAAAGGCAAAACGCTTGTGCTTGCCACCGGTGCGATGGGGCGTACATCAACACTTCCTGGAGAAGATCAGTACCTAGGTCGTGGTGTGAGTTATTGCGCTACTTGCGATGGAGCGTTCTATAAAAACCAGCAAGTAGCAGTATATGGTTCTAATCAAGAAGCTATTGATGAGGCTCTTGTTCTTACCAAATTCGCGTCAACTGTTCATTGGATCACGAATAGCAAGCCAAACGCTAACAGCACTGGTCTGTCTCAGCTTCAATCAGCTCCTAATGTTCAGCATTGGAAGCGTACACGCCTGACATCTGTCGATGGTGACGATTCAGGTGTTACTGCTGTTAAGCTTCAAGAATCCGGAAGTCAAGAAGATACTCAATTAGATGTTAACGGTGTTTTTGTTTATTCTTCCGGCAGTTTGCCAATTACTGATTATTTACATGGACAGATCCCTTTGAATGATGAGGGTGGTGTAGTTGTTAACGATGATATGATGACCGGCTTGGATGGAGTTTGGGCTATTGGAGACATCCGTAACACCCCTTTCAAACAAGCCGTTGTTGCTTGTTCGGATGGTTGCATCGCGGCAATGTCTATTGATAAGTTTCTAAATCAGCGCAAGGAAATCAGGGTCGATTGGGTTCACCGGTAGGCAGGTAGGTAGGGGGCTGGGGTTTTAACTGTTTTGATTTTTAACAGAACATAAAAAAAGCGCCGATGGGCGCTTTTGTTGACTTTTAAATCTGAATTTTAATCAGGCTTCAGAATTGATTTGTTCTACCCATGAAGATAGACGTTGATCGGTTAGTTCAGACTCGTTATCTTCGTCGATAGGCAGTCCACAGAACTTACCGTCGACCACACTCTTTGATTCATCAAAGGTGTATCCTTCGGGAGATACCTGGCCGATCATTTTGGCGCCCGATTTTTTGAATGCGCTGTATAGCTCTTCCATGGCGTCGCAGAAGTAGTCGCCGTAACCGGAGGAGTCACCCAGTCCGAGGATGGCAACAGGCTTACCGCCAAAATCTTGGTCAGGGATTTCAGTAATCAGATCATCCCAGGCTGTACCTGAACGTGCTTCATCAGCACCTGTATTCCATGTTGGAATGCAGCAGACGAGGGCTTCTGCGGAGGCCAATTCGTCAACACCGCTGATGCTGTCAACGTCTTTGGCATCAGTCCCCAGGAGTTCTTTCAGGCGATCGGCTATATCTTCCGTCTTGCCCGTTGATGTTGCAAAGAAAATCGTGAAAGCCATAGGAATTGAATAACTGAATCATCATCCTTGCTTCCGGGCGGGATTGTTCCCGCTTTTGACGCGCTGCTTGGTTGTATGCGACACATGCACTCGTGCTTATGCTACAACCCTGTGACATTTTGTGTTGAGACTGCTGTTTTTTGTGTGGTTCTAGTCACATCTGTAACGGCATCTCTTTTGTTGAGGTCTTTTCGCGATATTCGGACAGTGCTTGGTCGAAACCAGCTTCTCTAACGCGTCTTAGCCAGTGCTTGCGTTTCAGAGAATCAGATTCGATGTAGTCAATAAATGCTTCGAGAATCTGCTTGCCATTCATTGGCATGTCCGCCCCCTTTTCTCGTGAAACCTTACTCCTCGACGGGCTTGTTTTCGGCTTCGCTTTTACGCGCCTACGTATCGATTGTCGAATAGTTGGCTCGTGGTTTCAAGGGCTAATGACTTATTTCGTTCAGCCTGTTTAAGTGTTGTTCGATGTTGTTTTTGTCTTTTCCCGCACTCTTGTAGATCCATGGCTGGCCTTTCGGCTGATTCGTTAGTTCTTTGTTGGTCTAATGCCCAGTGTCGTTTTGATTTTTTGTCAATTTTTCATGTGTTCGACTTTCACGATTGTTGCTCGTTGACACATTCTCCTTATTTTGCTTTCGCCGGCTGGGCCTAATGCTTGGTGTGCTTATGTGCTATTTCGAAGTCCCTTGGTTAAGTATCGGGTGGTTTTATCTTCTGATCTATTTGTGCTTATAGTGTATTTTTCTTGAATCATTTTCCGCTGGCTTGATTGTTCCTCTGGTTGATCCAGTTCACGGCCTGATCCAGCGCCTGGACTCTGTCATCGATTAAATGCTCAATTCCAAACTGGGCCAGACGTTGTTTTACTTTGCCGCTTGCACCTGCCACAAGCACTGTTCTTTGTTGTCGTTCGGCTTCTTTGACCATTCGCTCGATGGCCAGGCTTGCTGTGACTCCTAGATGTGGCACATCAGTGATGTCAAGAAGCAGGACTTTGTATTTCCTCACCAACATCATTCTTTCACTGATTCCCTTCGCTGCGCCAAAACTCAAGGGACCTTGCATCCGGAACAGGATAAGATCGTCACCGCAGCGTCTCAGCAAATCTTGCTCTCGCGTGGAGAGATGGTCTGTGTCCGTGTCCATGTTGCCGAGCTGATGCTGAGTTAGCGATTCAATGGTGAGCAGATTGGCCACAAACATTCCGATAAGGACGGCGCCAATCAGGTCCCAGAACACAGTCATTAGCAGCACTCCCCACATCACTAGGGCGGTCTTGAATGACAGCCTGTGGGCGCGCAGCAGGAAGCCCCAGTCGATGATGTCCAGACCAACCTTGATCAGGATTCCTGCTAGCAGTGCTGTAGGGATCCCTTCCGCCAGCGGGCCGGCTCCTAACAACAAGACCAGTAAGACCACGGAATGGGTCATGCCGGAGAGGGGGGTCCTTCCGCCTGATCGGATATTGATCACAGTTCGCATCGTTGCGCCTGCTCCCGGGAGCCCGCTGAATAGTCCCGAGATGCTGTTGGCAATGCCTTGGCCGACCAGTTCCCGGTCTGATCGATGACGGCTCTGACTGATGTTGTCAGCGACCAGTGATGTCAGTAATGAATCAATGGCTCCCAACACCGCAAGCACGATGCCCGCTCTTAGCAGCAGCGGTAGGTGGTTGCTCCAGTTCGGAGCGCTGAAGCTCAGTCCTCCTTCAGGGATGGCACCGATTCTTGGCAAGTTTTCCGGAAACAGCCACAGGGCTATTGGTGTGATCAGCAGAAGGCCCAACAAAGGCGAAGGGATCACCTTGGTAACCCGTCTTGGAGTGGCGAAAACCACCCCCAGTGTTGCGATGCCGACCGCCACTGCTGCAGGGTTTGGCGTGAAATTGCTGCTCACCATCTGCAGTGATGACACCACTCCTCCCTGGCTACGGATCCCCAGCAGAGGGCCAATTTGGAGGCAGAGGATAATGACGCCGATTCCCGACATGAAACCGGAGACCACTGAGTAAGGGACCAGGGTGATGTAACGCCCAAGGTGAAGCACCCCCATCAGGATCTGCAGCAACCCTCCAAGAACCACTGCTGCCATCACCATGGAGAGCATGTCTCCCTGACTCAATTCACGGCTTGTTCCCACAGCGGCAAGACTGCTGACCACGCCAGCAACCGTGACACTCATCGGGCCTGTCGGGCCGCTGACCTGGGCAGGTGTTCCCCCAAACAGAGCCGCAAGAAAACCCGTGATGATTGCACCGTAGAGACCGTAAATCGCACCTCCTGGCCCCAGTGCGGCATTGCCGAAAGCCAGGGCGAGCGGCAGAGCTACGACAGCAGCAGTGACACCACCTGTGAGATCTCCTCGCCAGTGTCGCCAATGAAACCCGTTGATCAGGTGATGCCTGCTCGCGGACATGGCTTCAGGGGTTCCGGGGCATTCCCGACCAGATCTGGAGATCCTCCAAGGATTGAACACCTACTCGTCGGTCACCGTTCGGCAAGATCCAGGTGGGATAGGCCTGGATGTTTTCTTGCTTGCAGGCAGCCGCCTGGATCGGCAGTTCCTTGGGTTTGCCGCATTCCACATAGGGAAGACTCATGGCTGCGTCGCCGAATAGACGACCTTGGTACTGACAGGCCGGACAGCGCCACGATCCGTAGTACGTGACTTTGGTTCGGCTTAGGAAATCAGCAAGAGCGCCTGGGTCGGGGCCAGCTTTGGCCGAGCCGCTGCCCATGAAAGCGACGTTGACGCTGCTGAGTGCGGCAAGCAGAAGAACTTTGAGCATGCGCGAAATGTACGTGTGTTCCGACGTACGGGCATCCGGCCCCCTCGATCGGTGCCGAACCCCGGACGGAACTGGGAAACTGTGACCAACCGGAGCTCTTGGAGCTCACCGATCACTATGGCCGGCAGTGGATACCGCGATTACTTCAAGGTGCTCGGGGTTGAGCGCAGTGCTGACGCCGATGCGATTAAACGCGCTTTTCGCAAATTGGCTCGTCAATATCACCCCGATGTGAATCCCGGTGACACCATGGCTGAGGCCAAATTCAAGGAGGTGAGCGAGGCCTATGAGGTGCTCTCCGATCCAGATAAGCGCCGTAGATATGAACAGTTTGGTCAATATTGGAATCAGGCAGGGGCTTCTGGTTCTGGGCCAGGAGCCGCTGGATTTGATGTTGATTTTGGCCGTTACGGCAACTTCGACGATTTCATCAATGACCTGCTCGGTCGTTTTGGAGGCCCTGGGAATGGAGGCTTTGGAGGGGCACCAGGTGGATTCGCTGGCGGTGGTTTCCCTGGAGGAGGCTTTCCAGGAGGAGGTTTTGCGGGTGGTGGATTTCCGCGAGGGGCCTCGAGGACTCCCTTGAATCTCGATGCTGAAGCCAGCGTGAAAGTGAACTTTGCCGAGGCCTTTAGAGGTGCTGAGAGAACGCTTTCTGTGAATGATGAGCGGGTCCAAGTCAGAATCCCAGCTGGTGTGAAAACAGGGTCCAGGCTGCGGCTCAAAGGCAAGGGAAATCTGCAGCCTGGGACTGGTCGTCGCGGCGACCTTTATCTCAATCTCGAGGTTCAGCCACACCCGGTCTGGCGTCTCGATGGTGATCAGCTGCGGGCTGAATTGCCCGTTTCTATCGACGAGCTTGCTCTTGGTGGCAACGTGAAAGTCATGACACCTGATGGTGAGGCTGAGGTGTCGATTCCCGCAGGCACTTCTCCAGGCAGGAGTCTTCGGCTGAAAGGCAAAGGCTGGCCTTTAAAGACAGGTCGTGGTGATCTGTTGCTCAATCTCAGCGTGCAGTGGCCTACCCAATGGTCGGATGAGCAGCGCAAGCTGCTGGAAAAGCTGAGGGAAGCCCGAACGGACGATCCCCGTAGCGACTGGCTAAAGAGCGCTCGTCTCTGAGGAGCTACCGGAGGTTGACGCTTACGATCTGCAGGTCGGATCAAGGTTGCTCATGGACCTCACTTACCGCCCGCGTCGCCTGCGCCGCTCGCCGGCGTTGCGTGCCATGGTTCGTGAAACCAGTCTTTCTCCAGCAGACTTCATCTATCCGTTGTTTGTGCATGAAGGTGCCGGAGTTGAGCCGATTGGTGCCATGCCGGGAGCCAGTCGATGGAGCCTCGACCACCTCACCAATGAGGTGAAGCGAGCCTGGGATCTAGGCATTCGTTGCGTGGTGCTTTTCCCCAAGGTGGCGGATGGACTCAAAACCGAAGACGGTGCCGAGTGCTTCAACGAAAATGGTCTGATCCCTCGTGCCATCCGCCAGCTGAAGCAGGAGATTCCTGAGATGGCGATCATGACGGATGTCGCACTTGACCCTTATTCCTGTGATGGTCATGACGGCATCGTGAGTGAACAAGGCGTCGTTCTCAACGATGAAACCGTTGAGCAGCTTTGCAAGCAGGCTGTGATGCAGGCCCGCGCCGGTGCCGATCTCATTGGTCCAAGCGACATGATGGATGGACGTGTCGGAGCCATCCGAGAAGCCCTCGACGATGAAGGCTTTGGGCACGTCGGTGTGATCAGCTACACGGCTAAATATTCATCTGCCTATTACGGCCCCTTTCGCGAAGCACTTGATTCAGCGCCACGTGCGACGGGCAGCAAGCCGATTCCTGAAAACAAGGACACCTATCAGATGGATCCTGCCAATGCCAGGGAGGCCATCACTGAGGCTCAGCTCGATGAACAGGAAGGGGCTGACATCATGATGGTGAAGCCAGGTCTAGCGTACCTCGACATTATTTACCGTTTGCGAACGCAGTCTGAGCTGCCCATTGCTGCCTACAACGTCAGCGGGGAATATTCGATGGTGAAGGCAGCGGCGGAGAAGGGATGGATTGATGAGCGCAGTATTGTGTTGGAAACGCTGCTGAGCTTTAAGCGAGCTGGTGCAGACCTGATCCTGACGTATCACGCTTGTGATGCAGCTGAATGGATCAAAGAGGGATGATCAACACGATTTTGCTCAACTGAAATGGGACGACTAAATCCAATTGGGCTAGTCGGTTTTGCATCCTTCATTGTTCTTTGGTCGGGATCGGTGGCGAGATCTGCTGAGCCTGATGCTCTCGCACCATTGATGAGGAGTTTTGATGCCTACGCAAAGGACCTTGAGCGTCTGGATGAGATCTGGTTGGGAGATGGTGAGCAAGTACCCACTAATCCTCCGGAACTGATGGCTCCAGCTGCAGATGCATTGCCAACGCATTCTGTGGAGGTGGAGATTGTCGAGCAGGTGCGGGTCGATCTTCCTCAGGCGATTGCACTTGCTGTTCTTAATGATCCTGTGCTTCAGAACAGCATCGCTGGTGTCCGCAAACAACAAGGACTTTTGCGATCAGTTCAAGGTCGCTTTTACCCAACGGTGAGCTTGAATATTGGTGGTGGATATAACCAGCAGATAAACAAGAACTTTGCCTGGCAAGGCAATGGTTCGATTCCTGGCTATGTGCCCAATACCTTGCCCTATGTGCGCAGCGGTGGCCAAAATCGTTATCAGACAAATATTGCTGCTGGTTCTGCAAGACTAAGGGTTGATTATGAATTGCTCAGTTTCGAGCGAAGTGCAGCACTGGCTGAGTTTGCAGCCGAGCTTGAGCAGTCAAATCAGCTTTATGGCAATCAGTTGAGACAGTTGCAATTGGATGTGAGTGAGGCTTATTACCAACTTCAACTAGCTGGCCAGTTGAAGCGTATTCGTCAGGTTGTTGTCACGAATGATGAGGTGATCCTTGATCAGGTTCAGGCGATGAACACCGTTGGCCTTGTTCCTCGAGTTGACTTGCTGCGGGCTGAAGCCAATCTGCAGCAACAACGCTTTCTATTGGAACAGGCTGATGCGAACTTATTGAGTCGTCGGAGGCGTTTGAGCAACATTGTGAATGTTCCTTTTTCCGTCACTCTTGAGGCCCGTGAGGAAGTCCGTCTTCAAGAGCCATGGCCCTTAGGTCTGGATGAAACGATTGTGCGGGGGTTCGATGACAATCCTCAATTGCAAGCGCTCCAGGCTGCGCGCGCTGCACTTCTGCGTCAAGCGGACAGGCAGGCTGCAGAGTTGATGCCGCGTCTCGGCCTGTTTGCAACGACTGGTTATTTGGCGTCTCAGAGCCGTTCGCCACTGATTGAACTTGACGGCTGCTGCGGTGCGCCGATCTTTGTGCCTGGACTCAATTCACAGGCGGGAGATTGGGCTGCAGGATTTAATTTGAACTGGCGTCTTTTTGATGGTGGGGTCACGGCCGGTGCTGTTGAGGCGAGCCAGGCTGCAGCGGACCAAGTGCTTCAACGAGAGGCGGCGGAGCGGAATGCGATTCGCCAAAAACTGGAAACGGCTTTTTACGATCACCGAGCTGCTTTGCGTCAGATCATCGCTGCCAATGCCTCCTACACGGCCGCGAGAGATGCATATCACGACATGAGAGCCCGGTATGAATTTGGATTGGCTGACTATACGGATCTTGCTGACACGATCAGTTCGTTGACAACTGCAATGGAGCAAAAGGCATCGGCAATGACCTCGGCAAATGTGAGTTACGCACAACTGCTGCGTGAGCTGCTTGTAGTTCCGCGCAGTCCTGAAAAGCCAGTGACCCTGCCGCTAACGTTGCCGAGTCAGCTTTAGGGGACGGTTGTGTTAACTCTGGCGTGAGCTGTTGATCCTGCGCGTAAGGGATGTCGATTATTTTGTTTCAGTTGAATGCGAACCGGGAAGCGTTGGGGGACTTTTACCCAATTGCCTGTTGCATTCTCCGGAGGTAGCAATGACTCATAAGCGCCGCTTCCTCTGCTGATATTGATCACATTTCCCTCGAAGCTCGTGTTGGGATACATGTCCAGTGTGATTTTGGCTGGCATGCCGACACGGATTCGGTGTATTTGTGATTCACGGTAATTGGCGTCCACCCACCATTTACTGTTGTCGATTAGTGTGAAGAGTGCCTGGCCAGGTTTGACATACTGTCCTTTTCGAATACTGAAATTGTTGCTGACGTATGCATCCATGGGTGCGTGGTATCGCGTGTAATTGAGATTGACCTCAGCTTGTCCTGCTTCTGCTTTCAGGGCGTTGATAATTGACTGTTGTTTGAGAATATTCTTTTCCAACTGAGAAACTTTGATGGATGCTGATTTGGTTTTGGCGATGGCCTCCAGCTTCGATGCTTCAAACTCCTGGGCTTTTGCAAGGGCGACAACCTGCTGTTGTTGAAGGTAGGCATAGCGTTGTTCATTAAGGTCGATGATCCATTTGCTTGCCTGCTGATCTTTGAGTTGTTCTTTCGCTTGCATCAGTTCGTCTTCCATCGCTGATTTCTCCGCAATCGCTGCTTTGAGGCGATGTTGCTGTTGCTCGAGACTCAGTTGAAATGGAAGTGGTGTAATTTCATAAATTAATTGCCCTTTTTTGACAAATTGATTGGGTGATGCATGCACTTTTTTGATGTAACCCTCAACATAGGGTGAAACTGTAATTGTGTAAGCATGTACATAGGCGTCGTTGGTGCCTGGGTAGTAATGATTGCGAACAAAGTAGCCTGTTAATCCTGCTGCTACGACGGTGATTGCTCCCCCGATGATTGCGCGTTTTCGCCAGCTGCGATTTTTTTTATCGGCTGGTTGGTTGGCGTCAATTTCAGTCACTGCGCTGCGCCTATCGTTTCGGTGATGTTAACTGGATTCCGTTCTCTGACTTCCCTTGGCCCTTCGTTTTTGTTGGAGAGCGATGCAGTAGTGGCAGTGCGCACAGCAAAAGCAAAACGAGGCCTGCGGTGGTGGCGATGTTGATAAAAGCCACTACCTCTGCCTGGCGTGCAATCTCTTTGTTGATCAGTTCAAGAGATCCTTGCGACCAGCTGCTGCCAGTAATGCCGGCGGAATGGCCTTGGAACGGTTGGAGGAATGGTTCCATTGCAGGGTTGCTTGGGTGGATGTGCTCACGGAAGCGAGTCCAACTGCCTTGTGTGGTGACGGTCAAGATTGCATTGCTGACGCCTCCTGAGATGGCTTTTGAAATATTGGTGCAAAAGAACAGAACAGAGCTTGCGCTAACCATCAGTTCGGCGGCCATGGTAGTTAAGGCCATTTGAATTTCCATTCCGGTGATTACGGCAAAGCAGGCGCCAACGCAGATCAGTTGGAGGCCAATATTATGATTGTTTTGTTGAGAATTGGTGTTGGCAATCCATAGAGCTGTGAAGGCAAATGCCAAGATTCCTGAGGAGCAAAGCCATTTTTTATGGCGTGGATTTTCTGCAATCAGGTAGGGACTTATTCTTGGTGTAATGAGAACTCCGGTTGTAATGGCTGCTGCAACAAATGGTAGAAATGTGAATGCGTAGTTTTCGATTGTGTTGTTTGTTGCGACCATGAGAAATCGCGGTACGAGAGCGAAGACCATGAAAAGGAAAAAGACTACTGAGCTCAGGTTGACAAGGCCGATGCAGTAATTGATGTCTTTGAAAATTCGTGTGTCAATCAGTTTTGGCTTGGTAAAAATGCGCCAGGCAAATAGACCCAGAAGAACAATCGATGTCCATAACATCAGCACATAGATGGGGTCAGCAAACCACTCGCGCTGATTGCCAACCACAAGTGAGAGTGCTAGCAGTCCGAATCCACCGCTCATGAACCCGTAGCCCAACCAGTCGATTTCGAACGTTGGGTCTCCTGGTGTCCTTGGCATCAGTGAGGAAATGATGAATACCGCGACCAGAGCAATGAGTCCGATCGCGACATACATGAATCTCCAACTGAGGTCCCAGGTGAGTAACGCAGAGATCGGGATTCCTATGGCGCTCCCGGAAATCCCTGCCAAGGCCACCAATCCTTTGCCCATCGGGTTGTAGTCCTTCCCCAGCTCTCCTCCCAGGTAGCCCCCAGCGATGGCGGGGATGAAGCCCCCTCCGAGGCCTTGCATGATTCGCATGGCCATGAACCATTGAGGATCTGTGGCCATTGAGCTGAAGACGCAGGCGAGGCCGAACAGTCCAGGTGCTAAGACGGCCAACGTTTTCACGCCGTATCGGGCCTTCAGTCCGCCCACTAGCGGCATCACCAGTGCTGCCGGCACGAGAAACGACACCATGAACCAGATTGAGAGATAAGGCGTTCCTCCGACATCGCCGCTCACGTAGGTGTGGGCGGGGACTCCGATCGAATCTGTTGCAAAGAAGAGCAGCTCGAGCACGAAAAAACAGAGTGCAATCACGCCTCGGTCCGTCTGCCAAAAACTTCTTGGTTGAGGGTTCTGGATCGCCGTCACGGAGAAGGAAGGGCAGTGAGCCCATTGTTGGTCGGATTCATCCCTGCTCGTTGATTAACCCTGTTTTCGTATCTGACATGACGACTTCAGTAATTCTCCCTGTGGAAGCAAATCATCGGCGAACTCTTTGTTTTTTGCCAAGCTGCGATTTTTCAGGTGTCCGTTTTCGTTTGTGGCTGCAGATAATGCCGTTGTTGGTCGCTATGCATCTGCTCAAGTAAGGAGAGCAAGGCGCATGTGCTCTTGACTTCGACTGCTCGATAGCGACTTGATCGAGTTTTTGAACGCATGTGATGCCCGATTGTTTCCGACATCCCCATCGCCCATGACCCGGTGCCGATGGCATCTACCCGGGGAAACACAGTGGTGGGACTGCCTCACTGAGGCACCAGAGCCCTTCAGAATGAAGTCAGCTTTAAGGGTCTGTCATGTCTGCGGTGCAGCGCCTGGGCCATGTCGCCATCCGCGTGACCGACATGGAACGGGCCATCGGGTTCTACACCGATCTCGGCATGCGCATGGTGTGGGAGGCCGATGACTGGTGCTACCTCGAAGCAGGTGATTCCCGAGATGGTTTGGCGCTGCTGGGTCCTAAATACAAAGCTGCGGGTCCCCATTTCGCCTTTCATTTCCGCGATCGCGCAGAAGTAGATGTGGTGCATGACCGTTTGAAAGCTTCGGGTGTCGCGGTGGGTGGCGTCCACGACCACCGAGACGGCACGGCATCGTTTTATTTGCGCGATCCCGAAGGAAATTGGCTGGAGATGCTCTACGAGCCTCCGGGTGGGATCCCTACCAATCAACCTGGAGTCGCTCAGCCCGATTGATGTCCGCTCTTGAGGAAACACTGGAGCTGCTCGAGTGGCCGCGCCTCTGTCAGCATCTTTCCAGCTTCACCAGCACGCACCAGGGGCGACGTCACTGCTGCCAAGGCTCACTGCCGGCATCTCTTCCTGAAAGCCTCAATCTTCAGGCGAGAACCCAGGAGATGGCAAGTCTGGACGGTCTTTTAGATGGAGGTCTGAGCTTCCAGGGAGTGGCTGATCTCGACATGATCCTGCTGCGTTGCAGCAAGGGAGGTGTTGCCTCGGGTGAAGAGCTGCTCGCCGTGGCCGAAACCTTGGGCGCATCTCGTCGTCTGCGCCGACAGATCGATGACCCTGAGCTGAGGCCGGTTTGCACTGCTCTGCTCGCTGATGTAGCCACCCTGCCGGAGCTGGAACAACGTCTCAAGTTCGCCATTGAGGAAGGAGGTCGTGTGGCTGATCGCGCCAGTGCTGCGCTGGAGGGCCTGCGTCGGCAATGGCAGGAGCTGCGTTCACGCAGACGCGACAAGTTGCAGGATGTGATCAGGCGCTGGTCAGCACACCTTCAGGACACTGTGATCGCTGAGCGGAATGGACGACCTGTGCTGGCTGTGAAGGCGGGAGCTGGTGGCCAATGTCCTGGCATGGTTCATGACAGTTCCGCCTCGGGCAGCACAGTATTCGTGGAGCCCAAGTCGGTGGTCGATCTGGGCAATCGGTTGGCGGATCTTGACGGCAGGATCCGTGAGGAGGAGCAGCGCGTTCTCGCCGAACTCAGTGCTGCTGTGGCGGAACAGGTCGATAGTTTGCTCGCCTTGATGAAGGTGCTGTTGCATCTGGATTCGGCGCTGGCCCGAGGTCGTTACGGCCAATGGCTCGGTGCTGTCCCCCCTCAGCTCGAGGCTGTCAGCGATGCTCCGTTCAGGCTTCAGAATCTCCGCCATCCTCTGCTGGTTTGGCAGGAGCGCAAAGAGCAGGGCCCAGCGGTGGTTCCTGTCAGCATTGATGTCTCACCTTCTCTGAGGGTGGTTGCGATTACAGGTCCGAACACCGGAGGCAAGACCGTCACGCTGAAGAGTCTTGGCCTCGCTGCACTGATGGCGCGTGCCGGCCTCTGGCTCCCCTGTAGTGGTTGTCCAACCCTGCCTTGGTGCGCCCAGGTTCTTGCTGACATTGGCGATGAGCAATCACTGCAGCAGAGCTTGTCCACCTTCAGTGGCCATGTGAAGCGCATTGGTCGCATCCTGGAGGCCATTGGTTCGGGTCCAGCTCCTGCTCTCGTGCTGCTTGATGAAGTGGGAGCTGGGACCGATCCAAGCGAGGGAAGTGCTCTGGCTACTGCTCTGCTTCGGGAGCTGGCCGATCGGGCCAGGCTCACCGTGGCGACGACCCACTTTGGTGAGCTCAAGGCTCTCAAGTACAGCGATTCCCGTTTCGAAAATGCATCGGTCGCTTTCGATAGTGAAACCCTCTCTCCGACGTATCACCTGCTCTGGGGAATTCCCGGTCGAAGCAATGCTCTCGCCATCGCGACGCGGCTTGGTCTTGATGCCGATGTGATCGATCAGGCTCGCAGCCTTCTCTCACCACGCGGTGATGGAGAGGCCAACACCGTGATTCGTGGTCTTGAGGAACAGCGTCAGCGTCAGCAGGCGGCTGCCGAGGATGCCGCTGCCCTTTTGGCGCGTACTGAATTACTGCATGAAGAGCTGCTGAAGCGCTGGGAGACACAGAAGCAACACTCCGCTGAACGACAGGAACGGGGCAGGCAGCGCCTCGAGAGCTCCATTCGCTCAGGGCAGAAGGAAGTGCGTCAGCTGATCCGCCGTCTCCGTGATGATCAGGCCGATGGTGAAACGGCACGGAAGGCCGGTCAGCGTTTGCGCAAGCTGGAGGACCGTCATCGACCTGAGCAAGAGCGACGACAGCATTCCGGTTGGCGCCCTGAGGTGGGTGATCGTATCCGTGTGCTGGCACTCGGCAAAGCTGCCGAGGTGATGGCTGTCTCCGACGATGGCTTGCAGCTGAACGTGCGCTGCGGGGTGATGCGCAGCACCGTTGAGCTCTCGGCTGTGGAGAGTCTTGATGGACGCAAGCCTGAGCCCCCGGCACCAGTCGTTCAGATCAAGGCTCGTCGAGGTAGCGGCGCTGCTGAGGTGCGGACCTCCCGCAACACCATTGATGTGCGTGGCATGCGTGTACATGAGGCTGAGGCGGCTGTTGATGACGTTCTGCGTGGCGCCAATGGACCTGTTTGGGTGATCCATGGCATCGGCACCGGTCGCCTGAAACGTGGCTTGCGCGACTGGTTGGCTTCACTGGCTTACGTCGAGCGTGTGCTGGATGCCGAGCAGGCTGATGGCGGCGCCGGATGCAGTGTGGTCTGGGTGCGCTGAAGAGGATTTCCCTTCAGCTCAGATCGGGAAGCACTGGTGCCTCGTCTCGTTCTGATGGGGGTATTGGCATGGGAATCGCGTTCCCCTGGTCGTCAAATAGGCGCCATCCACGCGGATCAGCATCCAGATGAATGCGACTGCCTGGCATTGCTCTAAGGCTTGGATCGGCCCTTACCTGCACCAAGTGATCGCCATCGAGCAGCTTGCAGGTAATCAGCTGCTCATTTCCCAACACTTCGCTGTGACTGACGTTTGCCTGAAGGTTTCGGTTGGTGGCAGGTGCCACCCGGAGATCTTCCGGACGGATTCCGCCATTGAGCTGTCTCCCCTCGAGGCCTTCGAGTGCAATGGCGAGTGGACCCTCCACGCTCATCCGTCGTTCACCCAGCTGGAGTGTCTGGCTGCGACCCACCTGGACTGGCAGAACATTCATGGGTGGGCTGCCGATGAATTGGGCAACAAACAGGTTTGATGGCCAGCGGTAGAGCTCCATCGGTGTGCCCAGCTGCTGAAGCCGACCCTGATTGAGTACGGCGATCCGGTGACCCATGGTCATCGCCTCCACCTGATCGTGGGTCACGTACAGGGTGGTGGTACCCAGCTTTCGCTGAAGGTCCACGATGCGATTGCGGGTGCTGCCGCGCAGCTTTGCATCGAGATTGCTCAGCGGTTCATCCATCAGAAAGACATCCGGCTGCCGCGCCATGGCTCGCCCGAGGGCCACGCGTTGTTTTTGACCACCGGACAGCTCCTTGGGTCGTCGATCCAGCAGCGGATCCAACTCGAGGGAGTGGGCTACTTCCAGCACCCGATGTTCCACCTTCGCTTCCCGTTCAGATCGAACCTGAAGCAGGCGGGGAAGTTCGCGTGTGCTGCGATGCAACTGGTCATGGAGCTGCTCCATGGCACTACGGCGGTGGCTGCGACGCAGTCCAAACCCCAGGTTGTCGCGAACGCTGAGATGCGGATAGAGCGCATAGCTCTGGAACACCATCGCCACATTGCGCTTGGCAGGTCTCAGCTGGGTTACGGCCTGCTTCCCCACCAGGATTTCACCGGAGCTGGGTGTCTCAAGGCCTGCCATCAACCTGAGCAACGTGCTCTTGCCGCAGCCGGAAGGACCGACCAGAACCAGAAATTCGCCATCTTCAATCGATAGTGAGAGATCACGAATCACCTCAACGGGGTTTTCACCACCACGACCTCGGTAGCTCTTGCTGAGCGCCTCGAAGCGAACGCCGGCCAAGCTCAATCTCCCGTGCCCCGCGATCCTAGGGTTGGTGGCTGGTCCCGATCGAAGCTTTTCGTGCAGTTCATCGACCAGGCGCTCATCACCGTCCGTGGCGGCCGTGGCGGTGATGGCATCGTGGCCTTCCGTCGTGAAAAGTACGTCCCAGCTGGTGGTCCCTCAGGAGGTGATGGGGGGCATGGATCCCACGTGATCCTGGAGGCTGACTCGAATCTCCAGACGTTGCTGGATTTCAAGTACAAGCGCTTGTTTGCTGGAACTGACGGTCGCCGTGGCGGTCCCAATCGCTGCACCGGTGCGTCCGGTCAACCTCTGGTTATTCACGTCCCCTGCGGCACGGAGGTGCGACATCTCACCACGGGAATCCTCATGGGTGATTTGACCGCGCCTGGGGATCAGCTCATGGTGGCGTTCGGAGGCCGCGGCGGTCTGGGAAACGCCCACTATCTGAGCAACCGCAACCGTGCTCCTGAAAAGTGCACCGAGGGCCGTGATGGAGAGGAGTGGCCTCTCCAACTCGAATTGAAGCTGCTGGCAGAGGTCGGAATCATCGGTCTGCCCAATGCAGGCAAAAGCACCCTGATCAGCGTCTTGTCCGCAGCCCGTCCCAAGATCGCCGACTATCCCTTCACCACGTTGGTGCCGAATCTCGGTGTTGTGCGCCGTCCGAGCGGTGATGGCACGGTCTTCGCTGATATCCCTGGCCTGATTGCCGGTGCGGCCCAGGGAGCCGGACTCGGACATGATTTCCTCCGTCATATCGAGCGCACTCGTTTACTCATTCACGTGGTGGATGGCGGCGCGGATGATCCCTTGGGTGATCTGCAAGTGGTGGAGAAAGAGCTCGAGGCTTATGGCCATGGGCTGGTGGATCGCCAGCGCTTGCTTGTGGTCAACAAACTTGAGCTTCTGGATGAGTCACGTCGCGACGAATTGGCGGCTGCCCTGGAACACATGAGTGGTCGAACCCCACTGTTGATTTCAGCGGTGATGGGTCAAGGACTCAAAGAGCTGTTGAATCAGGTCTGGGTGGAGCTTGGCGTCTGAGCCTTTGGGTTCATTCATTTGTCGCGAACCATGTTCGCTGCTGCATCAGGACTTGTGCGTTGTGCGTGGCATGGCGATAACGGGAGTAATGAGAGAAGTCCGATGACCTTCTTCACTTGTTTCGACTCCCAGGGCCAATTGATCGCCCGCTGTCAAACGCCCGAGCAAATCGAGGCCCTGCGCCGCCGCGGACGTCCGATCGTCGGCGTGCATGCGATGAAGCCTGAGGAAGCCGTGGTCTGCAGCCTCACAGGCAGCCCTGCAGATTTCAACGAAGAACAATGATTCACTCTGCATTGCTAATCCTGCAGAGCACTTGATCGTGGTATCTCAATAAAAAACGGGGAGTGATCCCCGCTTTTTATTGAACGCATGTAGTTGAGAATGACTCAGTCGTCATAAACGCGGCATTCATCAGCTTCAGGGTTGTTTTCGCAATAGAGCTCAATGGGAGTGGGATCATGGCTGTCGCCTGGATGCTCCTTCTTGTAGTCCTGCAGGGACTCAAGCTCCTCGCTGAAGTGGCGAACCTTGGCGTCGTTGCCCTCTGCCTTGGCAGCTTCGAGTTCGCTTTGGTCCTTTTTGATGTGTTCGTCGATGGATTTCATGGAGTCGTTGGCGTGTCCCAACCAATGTCGACGCACACACCATACGGCTGTTGCGCTGTGCTGCCAGCCGCAAGAGATGCGACCTCGTTTCCGTATCAACACTCATGACCTGGTCGAGTGACCTCGGCTACGAGCAAAGAAGACAGGGTTCGTGGTCATGGTGCGAATCAGGCAACGACAGGGGCGCCACTTCATGGATGAAGAGGGACGCATGTTCTGGATGAATGGTCCAGAAAACTTCTGCTATCTCTCAGAACAGCGACAGTGGCGCTGCGGTCTGAGCTTTCAGGAGGTTCTTGACTGGAAGCAATGTGCTCCTTCAGGGCTGGTCAGTCAGCGCTTCAGCTCACTCCAGGCTGCCTGCGAGGCTTTCGAGCACAACCAAGTTTTCTGGTCTCATGATCTTTATCTGCGTCGGATGGGTGACCAGATGGCCCTCCATCGTTCAGCGGACGATTACAGACCCACTGTCATGAAGCTGGCCGAAGCTGCTGGTCGAGTCGTGAGACCAGCTCCCTGGAGTGGTCGCCCCTCCACTCCCCTGAGCTGTCCTGTTCCCTTGGTGAATGCCAACACGACTCTTGTTGGTTATTCCTGCGAAGACCTGGCGCATCCACGCCGGCGCCGGCGTTCTCTCAGGGAACCAGTTCACTGAGTTCAAGCCAGCGTTCTTCACTGGTTGCGAGTGCTTCGAGCAGCCTGGCCAGATCCTGGCTGAGGTTTGTGAGGTCTCCTTGGCGGCTGGAGATGGCCTGCTCCAGATCTGCTTTGCGTTGCTCCATTTGAGGCAGTTCACGTTCAATTGTTTCCAGTTCCCGCGATTCCTTGAAACTGCGCCGCCGGGGCCCCTTGTTTTTCGGAGCCGACTCCTTACTGGTTGATTCACCATTGGCACGGTTGCGATTGCCGCCAGCCGCAGCAATCTTTTCCTTGTCCCGGCGATGGTCGAGAAAGGCGCTGTAGTTGCCTTCAAAACGCTGCAGACGTCCTTCCTCGAAGCAGAACAGACGATCTACGGTTCGATCCAGGAAGTAGCGGTCGTGAGAGACCACAACCACACAGCCCCGGAAGTCCTCGAGCAGGTCTTCGAGAACACTCAGCGTTTGAACATCAAGATCATTGGTGGGTTCATCCAGCAGCAAGACGTTGGGAGCCTGGATCAGCATCCGACAAAGACTCAGCCGTCTTCGCTCTCCTCCTGATAACTTGCTGAGCGGGCTGTGCTGCTGAGCGGGGGGAAACAGAAACCGCTCCAACAGCTGGGAGGCACTCAGTTGCTCTCCTCCCAGGTCAATTCGAGATGCGGCCTCTTCGACGAATTCGATCACCTTGCGCTCGAGTCCACGCCCTTCTGCGAGTGCATCGGTGTGCTGATCGAGATAACCAAGTTGCACCGTTTCCCCGAGACGAAGGCTGCCAGCGGTGGCTTGTCGCCGTCCGGCGATTAGGTCAAGCAGGGTGGATTTGCCGCTGCCATTGGGTCCAATGATTCCAACCCGGTCCTCAGGACTGAAGCTATAGGTGAAATCCTTGAGAAGTACGGGGCCGTCGGCCTGGCCATCTGCTGTGACCATCAGCTCCTCAACTTCAATGGCCAGCTTGCCGATCCGACGGCTAACGCTGCTCATTTCCAGCTGGTTGCGATTGTTTTTCGAGGGTGCCGCCCGCATCGCCTCGATGCGCTGGATGCGAGCTTTCTGCTTGGTGCTCCTTGCTTTAGGGCCCTGGCGGAGCCAAGCCAGTTCCCGTCGCATCACGCTCTTGAATCGGGCAGCTTCTGCGGCTTCTGAGACCTCTTGGTCGGCTTTTCGTTGCAGATAGGCGCTGTAATTCCCATCAATACTGGAGGCTTGTCCTTTCTCTACCTCAACAATTCGGCGAGTAACGCGGTCGAGTACGTAGCGGTCGTGGGTGACGAGCACCACAGCTCCCGGGTAGCGATCCAGCCAGCTCTGCAGCCATTCCACAGCCGCTGCATCCAGATGGTTTGTGGGTTCATCCAGGAGCAGTACATCAGGGCCTGCAACCAGTGCCGAGGCCAGCCCCACCCGCTTGCGATAGCCACCGGACAAATCCTCCACAGGGCGGTGAAGATCGCTAATTCCCAAGCGTTGCAGCACTTCCTGGCACTGTTGCTCAAGGCCCCAGGCCCCCTCTTCATCCATGCGCTCGCTTAGAGCACCGAGTTCCCGCATCAGTCTTGTGTTTTCAGGAGACCGGGCGACCGCTTCAGAAACCTCGCTGAAGCGCAGCAGCAGCTCCCGTTTTTCTCCACAGCCGGCCAGCACCTGTTCGAGCACAGTGAGCCCAGGATCCACCGTGCTGTCCTGACCAACCAGCTCAATTTTCAGACGAGAGGAGCAGCGTCGCTCGCCCCCTCCAAGAGGTTCTTTCCCTGAAAGAATCCTCAGAAGGGTGGATTTACCCGCTCCGTTGGGTCCTATTAGCCCAACCCTGTCGCCTTCGCGAATGTGCAGCGTGAGGTCCTCGAACAGGGTGCGAATCCCGAAATCTTTGGAGGCATCAACCAGGCTGATCAGACTCACGGGCCTGCGACCTCGCGCTGGGCGTCCAGATAGGCAAACACGCTTTTGTCTCCCACATCTGCGGCTGCCTCCATGCCGAATTTACGAACGGCAAGCACGACCAGCAGCAGCCCCGCGAACAACACCAACATCCAGCAGGGACCCTTGCCAATCAGCCCCAGCAAACGCCCAAGGAGAGCAACAGGAAGCAGCAATGTGAGGCCGATGGCCTCCGGACGCCGGAAGCAGAAGAATTCCTTGAAGCCGATTCCAGTGAGAGCGGCAAACATAGGGCCAACAGCCAGGAGCCAAAGGGGCTGGCTGGCCAACGTGTTGAGGGCTTCACTAGCTGGGGCTTGAAGCAATAGCACCAGCCAACCAAGACTGCCGATCAGCCAGAACAACTGCAGCGCTCGATGCAGTGGACGCAGATAGATATGAATCCACTGCAGTGCCAGTCCAAGGCTGATGCAAAGAGGTAGAAGCCACAGCCATGCCCACTGACCACCCACCATCCACCATTGCAGCAGTCCAACACTGAGGGAGACTCCGCCGATCAGAAGGCAGATCCTGTAACGCTGGACCTCCTCTCTGTCCGTCGACGTGATGGTGAAAGGTCCATAGATTCCGTCGAACTGGGGATCGGCGGTCGTCATGGCAGGGGAATGGTGCTATTCACCAGTGTGCTCAGCTTTGGACCCTCCGGAACGATTCCGCCAGGATTCAGGGGAAATAGAGCGCCGAAGTAGTCATGGCGCCAGGCAGTGGCATCGCAGGTGGCCTCCACTCCTGGTAACGCAAGGAACCGTTGTCGCCATTTCCATAGTTCTGGCAGCATCCACAAGGGTCTAGCGCTGCATCCGAACAGGGGAGAGTAGACAGTCTCCCAGCGGATCAGGGTCGGGAACAGGCGCACATCGGCAAGGGTCAGGGTTGCACCGCAGAGCCATGGACCTTCCTGCCTGAGGCTTCCTTCTAGCTCTTGAAGAGCATCGTCCATGGCGGCACTTGCCAGGTTGTAAGCCGATTGGTTCCGCGCAAAGCCGCAGCGGTAAACCCCATCGTTCAGAGCTGGCTGCAGAAGCTGCTGCCAGCTTTCGATCCGTTCCTGCAGGCTGGCCGGTGCCAGGTCAGGTGCTTCAGGTGCTGCAGGCCACCGATTAAGTGCCGAGGTCAGTGGTGTGCTGTCGTTGCCGAGAAGGTGTGGTTTGTGCTGTTCGGTGCGGCCAGGATCCACCAGCACCGGTACCGTCGCTCGCAGGCTGGGTTCCGCTCCGCAGCGTCGATACAGCTCCAGGAGGCTGGTGCAGCCCAGCCAGCTGGGATCGAGCCGCCATCGTCCTTCCTCATGGTCAGCTTTGGCGGTGATCACCCCGAGAGTGCTCTCAAGACCACGCAGTTTCACCATCAGCCAGGCGCGATGTGCCCAAGGACAGCTGCGGCCAATCAGCAATCTCGGTCGACGGTCTGGTTCACGCTCCTGAAGATCATCTGCCGCAGGCACCGAAGTTTGCATTGGAGCGCTGTCCGGCCGTTGGTAGTTGCCCTCGTCATCCGCAGGTCCCAGCCCTGTCATCAGGCGTTGCCACTGCCACTGCCAGCCCTTTCGCACATTGCGAACGATCAGCGGAGGAATCGACATCACGGTTCCGTTTCAAGGCATTGTCCTTCAGTCTGTGGATGAGTGCAGCGACCTGATGGCAAGCCCCCGAGTGCTGGTGGTGGCTGGTACCCACGGCAATGAAGTCAATGCTCCATGGCTCCTCGAGCAATGGGTCGCTCACAACGAGCTGATAGACGCCTGTGGATGCGTCGTCCAAACGGTGATTGGTAATCCGGAGGCCCGTGCCGTTGGTCGTCGTTATCGCGATCGCGATCTCAATCGTTCCTTCCGTCCCGACCTTCTGCAGCAGTGTGCGATCAATCCCGAGCAGTGTGATCGTGAAATGCTCAGGGCTCAGGAACTGTTAAGCCAGTTCGGGCCTAAGGGACAAAGGCCCTGTGACCTCGTGTTTGACTTGCATAGCACCACAGCTGCGATGGGCAACTGCCTGGTGGTGTACGGCCGCAGGCCAGCCGATCTGGCCCTCGCAGCGCTGGTCCAGTCATCGCTTGGGCTACAGGTCTATCTGCATGAAGCGGATGCTGCTCAGCAGGGTTTCATGGTGGAGCGCTGGCCCTGTGGGCTTGTGATTGAAGTGGGGCCTGTGCCTCAGAGCGTTCGCAGGCATGACATCGTTGATCAGACGCGCTTGGCGCTTCAGGCGGTGTTTCTGGCCATTGCTGACGTCGTCTCCGGAAAAGCCTGCTATCCCCACCAGTTAGTAATCCACCGTCACCTGAAAAGCCTTGATTTGCCTCGACAGGCCTCAGGTGAGGCTTCAGCACTGATTCACCCTCAGCTGCAGGATCGCGACTGGATTCCCTTGAGCTGCGGTGATCCTCTGTTTGTATCGGCCCAGGGAACAACCATTGCCTATGAGGGGCCTGACGGGGCGATTCCCGTTTTCATCAATGAAGCGGCATACGCGGAAAAGGCCATTGCCCTCAGCCTCACGAGCCGTGAAGAGTGGCCCCTGTCCCAGAACTGGACAGAGGCCCTTGCCCTGCTGCTGAAACGGGGTCAGCGAGGCGAACCGTTGTAAATGATGCTGAGGACACTGCGACCGTCAGGAGAGATCTGAATTTCGGTTTCTGTGGTGGCATCGCTGCCGTCTTCAGGCCAACCCGGATCTCCACCAAGGAAGCTGAAGGTGTAACCGCTGGGGGAGTCGTCCACAAGACAATCGCCGCCGCCCGAGCTGGTTTGGAACATGCAGGGCTGGGGGCGGTAAACGCTGAGTCCACCGTTTTCGGTCACAGCTGTATTGCGCGCCAGATTCAATGCACGCACTTGTGACGCTGGAACGCCTGCCTGTGCCATGACAGGTGCGCCTGCAAGGAAGCCTGTTCCAGCTATCACAGCCAGGGCCGTTAAAGAAGAGAGTTTCATGACCTTTAGGAAGTCACTTCTATCGGAGTCAGAGCATCAGCGTCTGTCAACTAATCCGTTGTGGTCCGTTGACCAGTGGGCTCATCGGATCGGGCCGTTGTAAGGAACAGCCAGGATTCTCTCTCCGTTAGGTGAGACGAGAACTCTTGTTTCCAGAGTGGGACTTGGGGGTGATTGCCGCTCCCAGCCTGGTGGACCGCCGCGGAAGCCGAACAGAAAACCCTGGTCCGATTTAGAGATCAGGCATGAGCTCGCTCCTGTTTCATACATGCAGGCTGCCGCGCGGTAGGACGCGAGCCCTCCGTTCATCGATTCCGCCCTCATTCTTGCGAGGTTTGCTGCCTTGGGCTGTGCGAGGGGTAGGGAGGCTGCTGCTTTTATGGCACCGATGCCTCCCAGTGCGAGGGCAAGTCCGGTGGTCGTAGTCAGCACTCGGTTCATGGGTTCCCTGAACGGGTCAACAGCTTGATGCCGATGGTTTGTGAATGGTGTTTCTCGAAGCTGGGAAGGCATGTCTTGTTATCACTGTCGCCCCACTCCTGCTGAGCAGGATCATCCACAGGCCCAGGTGCCTTGCTCGAGGGTGCAGGGCAGGCTACTGACCTTTCCGTTTTCCCAGTAGATCCGCAGCCGGTCGTCGGCGGTCCCGCTGCGGAATGTGATTGATTTAATCGGTCCAGGGGGGACTCGCTCTCCACTGTCGTCACTGCCAGCCATTTCCTTGTTGACCCGTTGTTCAAGCTGGTCAAGACGGGTGTTTAGCTCACTGATCTGTGCATCACGACTGCTGTCTGTTGACGGCTGCATGTCGCTCTTCTTCTGACATGCACTGATCAGCACAGCAGTCATCAAGGCGCTGAAAGCGATGGCCAGCGATCGAACGGCGGGGGCTGAAGACGGGTGCATGGCCGCAGCGGTTGTTGGTGGTTCCAGTGTGGGTGTTCAGCCAGCTTCGACCAGACGTTCACTCCAATAAACAACCGCACCCTGAGCTTCCAATTCATGTCGCCTGTGGCGCGCATCCTTGGTGGGGACGGTTGCCTCAAGACGCTGCCCTTCGATCAACCAACGAATCAGGACCACGAGCGTCTCCCGAGACACAACCTGAGAATCTTAAGCGATCCTTTAGGGGTCGCCCCTTTGTGTGGGCCGCGCCTGAGCGAGGTCTCAATGGTTCTTCATGTCGGCTTCATAAAGCAAGCGACATCTTGCGCAATGTTGCTTTACAATCCTGGGTGGCAGGGCTTCCTGCCCTTCCGTAACCGTCTCCTCGGAGACATTCTTTCCCGTTCTCATGACCACCACCATTCAGCAGCGCTCCGGCGCTAATGGCTGGCAGCAGTTCTGCGAGTGGGTCACCTCCACCAACAACCGCCTCTATGTGGGCTGGTTCGGTGTGCTGATGATCCCCACCCTGCTGGCTGCCACCACCTGCTTCATCGTTGCGTTCATCGCAGCTCCCCCCGTCGACATCGACGGCATCCGTGAGCCCGTCGCTGGCTCCCTGATCTACGGCAACAACATCATCTCTGGTGCTGTTGTGCCCTCCT
>NZ_UCNJ01000029.1 GCF_900473965.1 Synechococcus sp. UW179A
TATTAACCTGGCAAATAAATAGGGCATATTAGATAATCTGTCTCCATGAAAATAGATGCCCGTAAACTCAGCCCCCAAGAACAACGTGAAAAGCGCTCCACGGCCCTACGCATGCGTGAGCAGGGTTACACCTACAAGGCTATTGGCGAAGCGGTTGGTGTTCACCCCCGCACTATTGCTCACTGGGCGCAGGTCGCAGAACATAAAGGCGAAAAGGCTGCCATTGCCGGCGGCCAGCGTGGTGTGCGCCAGGGTGATCGCCGCAGTTTGAGCTCCAGCCAGGAAGTGCTGATTCGCACCTTGATGACCGATAAGATGCCCGACCAACTCAAACTCGGCTTTGCGCTCTGGACGCGTGATGCGGTGCGAGAACTGATCCGCCAGCGCTGTGGTTTTCTCATGCCGGTTCGAACGGTTGGTGAATACCTCAAGCGTTGGGGCTACACCCCGCAGCGCCCACTGCATCGGGCTTATCAGCAGAAACCTGAAGTGGTTCAGCACTGGCTGGATAATGAATATCCACGCATCGCACAGCGGGCCAGGGCTGAGAATGGTGAGATTCAGTGGGGCGACGAAACCGGTATGCGCAGTGACAGCCATGCTGGCCGCAGCTACGCCCCTATTGGCGAAACGCCGGTGCGCCTGGTCAGCGGCAGTCGTTTTTCCACCAACATGATTTCCACCGTGACCAATCGGGGCAAACTGCGCTTCATGCTGTATCGGGAAACGCTGACAGCCCCAGTGCTGATTCGCTTCCTGAGTCGCCTGATTCGCGATGCTCAGGGCCGCAAGGTGTTCCTGATTCTCGACAACCTGCGCGTACACCACAGCAAAAAGGTGAGCGCCTGGGTTGGCGACCGCAAAGAGCAAATCGAACTGTTCTTCTTGCCGGCCTACGCCCCGGAGTTGAACCCTGACGAGTATTTGAATTGTGATTTGAAACATCAGGTTCGCACGGGCTTGCCGGCGCGTAATCAGGACGAACTGGAAAGGCGTGTTCGCTCGGTCATGAGACGATTGCAATTACGCCCTCAAAGAATCCGTTCTTATTTCCGGCATCCACGTATCGCCTACGCAGCATGATTTGGTGTATTTGATTGCCGGGTTAATA
>NZ_UCNJ01000030.1 GCF_900473965.1 Synechococcus sp. UW179A
GCCTCTCGCGCAGTCCAAAAACATAACTCACTATCAACCCCTTTCGCAACTGATCAGCCGATCAAGGAAGCAGCAGCGACTCTCCCCAGGGTCTGAGGCGCTCAAGTTCAGCCTGAGAGCTCGCTGCGAGTACAGGAAAACTGACATCAGCAAGATCTTGTCCAGGCGTCAGCGCCGCAGGATCTTGATCAAGCCATTGCAAGGGACAATCCAATTCGCTCAAAACCAGCCAGGCTGCTGCGAGATCCCAGATCTTGGGTGTGGCCTCCAAGGCTGCCACTGTCTGTCCCATCGCCACGCTGACCAGGTTGAGGCTGGCAACACCAAGCAAGCGGATTTTGCCTGGGAAAGGGTCCTCATGGCGGCGCTGCAGCACCCGGATCGCACGACTGCACAGCGACACGCAGGCACTACCAGCCTGCAGGCGGGTCTCGGGCGTAAGAGGTTTACCATTGCGCCAGGCACCTCGACCACGGATCGCCACAATCCGCTGACGCAGAGATGGAATCTCCAAAAAAGCCTCGCTAGGACGCCCGTCTACAAAACGAGCCACAGAAATCGCCCAATAAGGGATTCCAGCTGCGTAATTGGTGGTGCCGTCGAGAGGATCCACAACCCAGAAGGCTGAAGAAGAAGGACAAGCCTTCTCTCCCTCCTCGCTAAGGGTGAATTCACCGGGAGCCAGCTCGGACAGCCCATCAACAAGGGCCTCATCGCTCCAGCGATCACAAGCGGTGATCAAGGATCCATCAGCCTTGACATCCGAAGCGATATGTCCAAAATCTTGTCTTTGCCGATCTGCGACCCTGTCGAGCAGCTGATGGACTGCGAGCAACTGCTGAGGGTTAAGGAGTCTTGAGGTCAACGCGCGTCATCATCAAGAACCGAGCAGGGAAGCTTGACAGGCTGGGATGTTGGGTGAGGGCTTGATTTGGATCTGTTCAGACTCGGGTGTTTGTGCTTTGTCAGAAGGTAAGTCTTGAGGAGGACAAGCGCCGACCTGGTCGAGTCCGGTATAGCGCCTCAACTCGGCAATCGTGATGTTGTAATCAGACAAAGCTTGGACATGGCGAGTCTGTGCTCTTGTGAGGTCTCTTTGGTTATCAACCACTTCACGCTGAGTGGTCACACCTGCAGCAAAACGAAGACGTGCAAGTCGCAAGGCTTCTCGTTGCGATAGGACCTCTCGAGAGGTTGTGCGAATGGTCTGCTGATTCGCCCTTAAATCGTAAAAGCTCTGCTCTACTTGTAAGCGAATCTCACCACGTTCATTCGCGAATTGATAAGCGCTCGCTTCAGCAGCCTGCTTTTTGCGCCGATAATCAGCTCGGGCTTTACCACCATCAAAAATATTCCAGCTTGCCGAAAGGCCAACGGTATTATCCATATTCCATCCATAATAACTAGTGCTTAAAGAACCTTCAGATTGCTTTCCATCAAGCCGCTGTGTCGAGAAATTGTTGAAGATACTTAGGACGGGTTGCACTGCTGCCAGAGCAGCATTAGCACTGCTGTTGTTAATCGAGATATCCAGAATGAATTGATCGAGCTCTTCACGGAAGGCATAAGCCGCAATGATGCTCTCTTGCAAAGACGGCTCCCAAACGCCTACAACTTTTGATGGCGAAGCGGCCGTTGGAGTGACGTCTTGTGGCAGATCGATAATCCTGGCCAAATTGCGACGCGCTCGGACTTGCGAATTAAGAGCTGAGATTAAGCCGTCTTGATCTCGGGCAAGTTGAGTTTCAGCTTCGAGCACTTCCAGCTTCGTTGCAACACCTGCCTGAAAACGTGATCTTGCATAACGCAAACTCAACAAAGAAGCAGCCACAGACTGCTTACTAACATCGACTTGCGAGTCATATTGCTGAAGTCTGTAATAGGCCGTGGCCACAGATAAGCGAAGATCTCTCAAAGCAATCAGATAGGCGTCACGCGCTCTCTCAAAGCTGTCACGCGCTGCTGAAATTTCGGGAACACGTGCCGGATCAATCAAGTTCCAATTCAGCGTTGCCTGGAAATTGGCTGTAGAAACTTCCGAAAAAGTGATATCCCCTTGCTCCTCCTCCAAACCAGTTGTGGGGCTCTCAACATCGGAAACGGTGTTATCAAAAAACTGCTCTTGACTGGAGAGGTATTGAGGAAGACCGTTAGCTGTGAGATTAAGAGTTGGATACCAGCTGGAGATCGCCGCTCTCAAGCTCGACTTGGCTTGCTGTACCTCGAGAGCAACAGCCTTTAGGCTTGGACTGTTGACTTCAGCGAGCTGTTCAACTTCAGCGAGGGTAAGCGGCCTGAGCTCTCGAATCCGAACCTGATCAGGCTGATCCGGAAGCGCGAGACTTGGCGGCGAATTCAACGAATCGAGTGTCTCAGGCAGTGTTGTCGCCGCCGGAGGGAGCACCGAAGGGTCTGCCTGGGGCCGGGATCCCTTCTGTTCAATGGCCGTCGGCAGGGTGCTCTGATCGATCAGCGCAGCGCCATTGTCTGTGGTGACTTCAGAAGACTCTTGGGCGGAGGCAACCCCTGCGATGTGGGAGGGCACGATGCCTGCAATCAGAAGAAGGCTTGCAGCTGTCCGACGCACATCAAAACCTGAGCTTGGCGGAGCTTAGGTGGTTTTTTCTGGATCTCCGAGCACTGCAGCCACGATGTCAGCTGCTCCATGCACGATCCGAATCGGGACAGGAAGTTGCGCCTGAACCTGATCCAGAGTCATGTCATCAAGGAAGACAGGCTGCCCCTGCCGCAACATCACCGATGGCAGCAGCAACTGATCCCCCAGGTCCTGATCCTTAAGGCCATCCAACAGATCCTGACCAGTCAGAAGACCAGTGACCACCTGATCCTGTCCCCAGTAGGGACTGGGAAGACCATGCATCTGCAGGGTGACGCCATCAATTCTGTTGAGACGCTCTGTGACTGTCTCCAGAGCTTTGTCCACAAGACGACCTACCACCCAACTGGTGCGTCGTGGCTCAGCCACACGCTCTGGCAGTGATTCCGTGGCCTTATCCAACGACTCGAGAAACGCCCGGATCGTTCCTACACCATTTTCCTGCTGCGGAAGATCCTCATAGCTGACGCGCGGAGGAAGTTGACGGCCTGCAATCAGATACCACTCATCCGACAACCAAACAAATCGACTGCCGAATCGCCCTTGGAACTCAGACTGGAGCGGTTCCACTGCGTCAATCACCCGCCTGGCATCTTCAGGGGTGACAGCCCGTAACCCATCACCAGGGGGGCGGAAACGAGTCAGCCCAACAGGTACCACTGCCGCTGAAAGCACGGCAGGCCACTCAACACCAGTAAAACGCGCGAGATCGCGAAGGGTCTTAAGGAGTGCCTCACCATCATTAAGACCGGGGCACACCACCACCTGAGCGTGAATCTGCAACTTGCGCTGCGCAAACCACTCCAGCTGCTTCAGCAGCTTTCCTGCTCTTGGATTCTCCAGAAGTGTGGATCGCAGATCGGGATCTGTTGCATGCACAGACACGAAAAGCGGTGTCAGCCGTTGCTGCTCAATCCGCTCCCAATCGGCATCAGCCAGGTTGGTGAGAGTGAGATAGGAGCCGTAAAGAAAGCTGAGTCGATAATCGTCATCCTTGAGATAAAGACTGTCCCGATGGCCCGGCGGCTGCTGATCGATGAAGCAGAAGGAGCAACGATTGGTGCATTGACGAAGGCCGTCGAAGAGAGCTTCGGTGAAAGCCAGCCCCAAACCATCGTCCGCATCCTTCTCCAACTCGACGCTATGCAGCGCACCTGCGCTGTCACGAACCTCGAGCGTCAGCTCCTCCTCAACAATGAGATAGCGGTAATCAATGAGATCGCGGGGGCGCACACCATTGATGCTCAGTAGCTGATCCCCTGGCTCAAATCCCAGTTCCTCTCCAATCGACCCTGACTCAACTGAGGCAACGACCGCAGGTTCAGGTTGTCGTGAGGGGCTTGCAGGATCCAGAGCCGTGACAGCAACCCCTGCGGAAGGCTCATTCCACACATCAAGGAGGCAACTGTTATCAGTTTGGGACGGCGGCCGACCACCACACCAGCAGCAACACTCCGAAAAGGAGTCTGTAGATCACGAAAATCCAGGTGCTGTGACGTTGCAGATACTTCAACAGCCAGTCGATGGCCAACCAGGAGACCACAGCTGCAGAAAAAATACCGATTAAAAGGGGGAGCGCACCGCCAGCGCTGGGCTCACTGAAAGCATCCTTTAACTGCACTAAACCAGCCAGGGTGATGGCTGGAATTCCCAGCAGAAACGAAAATCGGGCCGCATCCGGACGCTTCCAGCTGTCAAACAGCGAGGCGGTGAGGGTGCTTCCCGATCGGGAAACCCCAGGGATCAGGGCAAGCACCTGAGCGAGTCCCACCACCAGGCCATCACGCCCTTGCACCTGGTCGAGTCGCTTGAGGCGCGGGCCAAGCTTCTCTGCCAGAGCCAGCAGCAAAGCCATCACAATCGACACAACGGCGATAACCGGTTCGCTGCGCAGTGGAGACGTCTCATAACCGGGCCAGAACACTTTGATGCCAAGCCCCACCACCAGGATCGGCACGGTGCCAATGGCCATCGCAATCCCCAGGCGAGCTTCGGGCTCCCGCCACTGCCCTCTGCGTAGGGCATCACTAATTCCCTTCCAAACCCCAGCGAGATCCTCTCGGAAGTAACCGATGACCGCCACGATGCTGCCCAGCTGGATGACGGCAGTGGCCGACACGCCGGGATCCTGCCAACCGGCCAGGGCAGGCACCACCTTCAGATGTGCCGTACTGCTGATTGGCAAAAACTCAGTCAGGCCCTGAACGACACCCAGAACAACATTTCTCCAAATGGCCTCGAGTAGTCCGGGTTCTGACACCTCTGCGTCCTGAACACAAGTTTGAGGACGCTATCGCCAGCCCCAACACCGGATGACATCAGACACCTCACAAAAACGCTCAATCAGGCGCAAATCTTCTAAGGTCACAGTCCTTTCTTCACATACAGCGGGGGTGGATCGTTGTTCAGTGGGCTGATACGCAACCAAGCCCTTGCTGAGCCGGTCCAGCCGATTGCTCTTGGGATAGCCGGACTGCCTTTTTGGGCATCCATGCTGGTGGTGTTGCCTGTCTTTGTGCAGGCTCCTTGGGTACGACAACAACCCTTCAGCTCCTGCCTGTTCGGCCTAGTCCTCCTTTCAGCGGGCGTGATTACCAATGCGATTGCACCCAACAAATGGAAGGAGCTAGGTGCACTTTTGGTTGGCTTCAGTGGAAGCTGGCTGGCTGGCAGCCTGTTCTGGGGGTGGTTAGCGAGTCATCCACTGCTGCACCTTCCTATTGAAGCTTTTGCATTGCCTCTGGCGATCACCGGTCTGCAAACGCGATGGCGACTTGGCTGCGCCTTTTATCTGGCCTCGCTTCTGGGCACAGCTTTCACCGATCTGGCCATGGCACTCACAGGTGTCATGGCCCTTTGGCCTGCGGTGATTGGAGCTTCCGCGTCAGAAGCGACTTTGCTGCTTCAGGACGCTGCTGCATTCGTGTTGAGGCCAAGTTCTCTGCTGACGGTGGTTACAGCAGGAGCAATCATCCTCCAGCTCGTTCAGCACTGCAGACATCGCAGCAGCCTGTCAGCCGCGACTGACAAGTCCTGGTCTGTAGCGGCTGCAGTGCTGTTCACAACTCTCGTGATTGACGGATTGTTTCTGTCGCTGTCTCTGCTTGCACCAGAACTCAGCGGCTTGGTCTGAAACGAACTGCAAAAAACTGCGACCCCTTGCATCGGATCAAGGCAATGGCACTTGTATGGTTTGCAAGCCGGCCACGCCGGTAATCATCCCGTTCCGATCTTCTAAACGGAGAGTTCCATGAAGCGTCTGCTGTCCTGGCTGACAGGCATTCTTGTGATGGCAGGCCTGCTGATGGGCCTGCTGCTACCCGCGAGCGTTCAGGCTGCTGACATCCGCAACGTGGCTGACGACAAGATCGCAGAGCGTGGCGAAAAGGTGGATCTGAACAATTCCTCCGTGCGTCGTTTCCAGCAGTTCCCTGGCATGTATCCGACCCTCGCCGGCAAGATCGTGCTGGGTGGGCCCTACGAGAGCGTTAACGATGTTCTTTCCCTTGATCTCACAGATCGGCAGAAAGAGCTGTTCGAGAAATATCGCGACAATTTCACCGTCACAGAACCATCGATTGCTCTCAACGAGGGTTTCGATCGGATCAATGATGGCCAGTACCGCTGAGGCAGCTCTCTGAAAACGCCGATCGCCACTGATTGGATTGCTTGGATTGCGCTAAAACCGCCGGACAACCCGGCGGTTTTTTGGTGCTGAAATGAAACCCTCTAGCCCTGGCAGCGAAACCATCCCCTCAGGTCCCTGGGATGTGGTGGTGGTTGGCGCCGGGGCCGCAGGCCTGATGACCTGTCTTGAACTGCCGGTCGGATTGCGAGTGCTGCTGGTCAATCGCAACACCAGCCGGCGCTCATCAAGCCGATGGGCCCAGGGCGGAATCGCGTCCGTCACCCGTCGCGATGACAACAGCGGCAGCCACGCGACAGACACAATCCACGCCGGAGCGGGTCTTTGCGACGGCGATTCCGTCCGCCTTCTCGTTGAACAGGCTCCGCAGTGTGTCGACAGGCTGCTCGAGCTGGGGATGGATTTTGATCGAAACAACGACGGGAGCCTGGCCACCACCCTCGAAGCTGCGCACAGTCATCATCGAGTGCTGCATGTCCAGGACCGAACCGGCCATGCGCTGGTGGATGTGCTTCGGCAGCACGCGGAGCAGAGGCCTGGATTGCTGCATCGCAGAGGTGTTCGCGTTAGCCAGCTCTGGGTGGAGAACGGGCGCTGCTGCGGCGTGCAGGTTTTGGACGGGTTCAGGCTGCAATGGATTCGATCCAGAGCAGTGGTTCTGGCCACCGGAGGCGGAGGTCACCTCTATACCAACACCACCAATCCCGCTCAAGCCGCAGGAGAGGGAATCGCCCTGGCCTGGGCTGCCGGGGCCGCGGTTGAAGATCTCGAGTTCGTTCAGTTTCATCCGACTGCTCTGAAGCTTCCTGGAGCTCCCTGCTTTCTGATCTCCGAGGCAGTGCGTGGAGAAGGAGGACGACTCGTGGACGCAGCAGGCAACAGTCCGGTCACTGACCTGCCAGGGGCTGATCTTGCCCCCAGAGACCAGGTCAGCCGTGCACTGTTGAAAAGCATGCGCCTCCAGGACATCGACCACGTCGGCCTGGACCTTTCAGGGATCCCCCGCGACCAAGCTGAGCGCCGCTTTCCAACAATTCTTGAGCAGTGCCGCAACCACAATCTCAATCCTCTTGAGCAACCAATCCCCGTCGCGCCTGCAGCCCATTACTGGATGGGAGGCGTAGCAACCGACCTCAATGCCGCCACATCGCTGCCAGGCCTCTACGCCGTAGGTGAGGTGGCCTGCACCGGGCTGCACGGTGCCAATCGTCTGGCCAGTAACTCACTGATGGAATGCCTAGTCTTCGCACGCCAACTGGGAGCGATCGACCTACCTGCAGTTTCAAAAGACGACAAAGAACAATGGAGGGATCAGAGGGACGCAACCAGCACCAGCCAAACCAATGCCCGCAGCAGTATCAGCATCGGGGAGCTCACACGCAGCATCGAACAGCTAAGTGATCAGTGCTGGGATGTGGCCGGAGTTAATCGCTCTAGAGCGGGGATGCAGACACTGCTGAGGTTGACCAGGAGGGCCATGAGCCCGCTGGAACATGAAGTGCTGCTGTGTATGGTCAACCGCCAATCCCATCAGCAACAGATCGAGCTGGAGGAGCCAAGCCGCCAGGAACTCAACCTGCTGCTTGATCTGATCCATCGCCAGCGCACCACTGCTTTGCTCCTGGAGGCCTGTCTATTCAGAACTGAAAGTCGGGGAGGGCATTTCCGCAGCGATGCACCCTGTTCCCTACCCCAGTGGCGCCGTCACAGTCGACAGCTCAGAGGAGAAGGGATCAAAACCCGCAGCGTCACTGAATAACTGACTTGCCGTCTCAACGGTGGGCCAGGAAGCTCAGAAGTTGGTGTCTCCCTTAAAGCCTGATAGGCCTGCCAGCGTTTTCAGATCTTTGACACCTGAATCAAGTTTGCCGTTGATCTCCCAGGTGGGGAAACCCTCGATCTTCTTGCTCTGGCAGAGGGCGCGTTGACTGTTCTGACCATCCGGGGCACATTCAACGACGGTGAGCTTTTTGGCAGCTTCCAGACCGAAGTCCTCCTTCTGCTCATGGCAGTGAGGACACCAGTAAGCGCTGTACATAACAGCTCCTGTGGCGGTGAGATGTTCAGCCAGCGCCACCTTGGCAGGAGTGCTTTCGGTGGTCACAAGAGGAGGCGCACCAGGGCCAGTCACAGCAGCCTCCGGCCGGTCAGGGTCCAAAACCGAGGCCCAAATCAAACTGCCGAGCAACACAGCCAGAGCTAGGAGAATGCCGCGGAAGAACAGCTGAGAGGGGTCGTCCCATCCACCGCCGATCACGCAAAGGATCAGCAGCAAAATCGACAAGGTCGCTGAGAGCACGCAGAAGAAACAGAAGGCCTGAATCTTGAAGACCATCAAGCCCAGCAGCACCAAGCTGAAGACAGCCATCCCAAGAGAAACAGCGAACAGTCCCCACCAGGTGCGCCGGGACAGATCACTGCGGTTCTCCATCAATCCTGGGAGTAAAGGCACAAGGGCCATCACCAGAACGGCGAGGTAAGCCAGCAGACCGGCAAAGGACAAAGGGATGACGACGGCATCCGTCTGGGCAAGGGTTCCCCAGGGACTGTTCAGGACCTTGTCGCAACCACCACCGCCCATCGGGCAAATGAGGTCACCGAGCATCCCCCAACGCTTCAGCGTGATCGAACCGGTATCGATCACCCCGACGGTTGCCAGCACCGCCATGCTGATGCGTGCCCATTTGAAGCCCTGGTCCTGACGACGTCGGCTGGTGAGTCGGGTGGTGCCCATGCGCACTGAACTGTTTTTTGAATTTTGGCAGGAATCAGCGCGAGATTTATGGTGAAAGTTGATGCGCAGTTCCCTTGTCACCGGACCAAGCTCCCGGCCGCGACATGGTCAGCACACGACCGACTGTGGCTTTCACCCATCTGGGATGCGAAAAGAACCGGGTCGACACCGAACACATGCTCGGCCTGCTGACGCGAGCAGGGTATGGCGTCAGCAGTGACGAAAGTGATGCCAACGTTGTTGTGGTCAATACCTGCAGCTTCATCCAGGAAGCTCGGGAGGAGTCCGTCCGCACGCTGGTGGGACTCGCTGAACAAGGCAAGGAACTAATCATCGCCGGCTGCCTGGCACAGCATTTTCAGGAAGAGCTGCTCGACTCTTTACCGGAAGCCAAAGCTATCGTCGGCACTGGCGATTATCAGCACATTGTGGAGGTGCTGGAGCGAGTCGAGGCTGGGGAACGCGTCAATCGGGTCAGCAAGAACCCGACATTCGTTGGCGATGAAACACTTCCCAGGTATCGCACCACCGGAGAAGCGGTTGCTTATCTCAAAGTGGCCGAAGGTTGCGACTATCGCTGCGCGTTTTGCATCATTCCGCATCTGCGTGGCAATCAGCGCTCAAGAACGATCGAATCGATCGTTTCAGAAGCCCATCAACTGGCAGAACAAGGCGTTCAGGAACTGATTCTGATCAGCCAGATCACCACTAATTACGGGTTGGATATCTACGGACGGCCTCGCCTTGCGGACCTTCTTAGGGCCCTCGGTGAGGTGGAGATTCCCTGGATCAGGGTTCATTACGCCTACCCCACAGGCCTGACCCCTGAAGTGATCGCCGCATACAAGGATGTCCCCAATGTTCTCCCCTATCTCGACCTGCCTCTCCAGCACAGCCACCCCAAGGTGCTGAGAGCCATGAACCGTCCGTGGCAGGCGGATGTCAACGACCGTCTGATGAATCAATTGCGGGAACAACTGCCGGATGCCGTGATGCGCACCACGCTGATCGTGGGCTTTCCCGGTGAAACGGAAGAGCAATTCGAGCACCTGGCTGGTTTTCTTGAAAGCCAGCGGTTCGATCACGTTGGCGTGTTCACCTTCTCAGCAGAAGAAGGAACAGCCGCAGCCAAGCTCCCCAATCGCGTGCCAGCCGAGATTGCCACCGCCAGAAAAGATCGGCTGATGACCCTGCAACAACCGATCTCGGCCGAAGCCAACACCCGCTGGGTGGGACGCACCGTGGATGTGCTGATCGAGCAGCACAATCCGATCACAGGAGACATGATTGGCCGATGTGCCCGCTTCGCACCTGAAGTGGATGGCGAAGTGCAGGTGCAGCCACGCGCAGACGGGATGCAAGCAGGACCAGGCACCATGGTTCCGGTGCGAATCAACAGTGCCGACATTTACGACCTGAGCGGAGAGATCGTGGGGGCAAGCGAAATGGTGGCCTCAGCTCGTAGCAGCACTTGAGCCATCCTTCACCGCATGCACGCCAACGCGTCATCTTCCTGATCGCATCAGGCTTGAGCACTGCCGGTTCGTTCGCAGGGCTCACTGCCAAGGGCTGGATCCTGATGGATGAAACCAAGGCACCCATGGTGCTGGCACTGAATTTCGCAGCACTCTCCTTACCCACGATGCTGGTGAGCGGCCCCGCCGGCGTGCGCACCGATCGGGTTGGCTGTGAGCGGGTCTTGATCCAGGCACAGTGGGCACTGCTCGGCGCAGGTCTGCTGGGAGCCCTTTCCATCCCAATGTTCGAAGGGCATGCGCAAGTGTTGATGTTGCTGGCCAGCACCTTGCTGGTGGGCATTGCCGGTGCCTATGAACTCACAGCTCGCAATAAATACTGCGCTCTGCTGTTAGACGACAACTCTGAGCTGGCACCCTTCCTGACAAGCTTCTCGGTGGTCTTCAACGTCGGAAAGTTGGTAGGCCCCCTTCTGGGGGGCGTGCTCATCACTCTGGCGGGTCCGGCCACAGCCCTCACGCTTGATGCAGCGACCTACCTGATACCGATCGCCAGTGTGATCTGGCTGCTGCATCCGAAAACGGAATTAGAGGAGCGCAGTGCTCCTGGAGACAAAGCCTCACTGCGCGTGGCCTGGAGGGAATGCGGGAGCACGCTGAGACACGTGCTGATGTTCACCGGATTGATGTGCGTGGTGGGATTCTTCCACCCTGGACTTGGGCCCTTGATCGCCGCTAGCGAGCTAGGGAATGCACCGATGGATCTTGCTGTATTCACCAGCGTTCTGGCCCTAGGAAGCATTGCAGGTGGACTGCTGCTGCAACGCAACAGTCATCGTTTTTGCCGAAGACCCTCTCGGACTTTGGCCGGTTTTGCACTGATCACCGCCGTGGCTCAACTGGGCATGGCCTATGGAGGTGACGTGCCCTTCTTGCTCGCAATGACGCTGATGATCGGAGCAGGAACTGCGGGACTGCTGAGCAGCAGCAACCTGATTACCCAGGTGGGTTCCACACAGATCCTGCGCGGGCGTATGGCTGGCCTCGGTCAGATTGCCTTTCTGGGAGGCGGTGGACTCAGTGGGCTGATTGCCGCACAACTCACCGTCATGATGGGACTTAAGGCGACCTTCGCCATCAGCGGCAGTCTCGGAGTCTTTTTTGCGCTGCTTGAGATCTGGCGCCGAGGCGACTCTGTGCTGACCGAAGTCAGATCAGTTTGATTCGACGCAGAACGAAACTGATCGTCACAGCGGTGGTGAGTCCTGCCCCGACCAGACCCACATAAATGAGGATGCCCATGCCTGTCACAGATTGCAGCACCTATTAGATCAGAAATCAGGTCTCGATTCAGCAGATCCCCCTTAAGATCCTGCACAACGAAATCAAATGGAAACGGAAGGTTCTGTCCGCAGGGTCTACCGCAGGTAACAGACAGACCACCTTCACGCTCCGGCTCATGCGCACCTTATTCATTTATCCCCTCTTCCCTAAGACCTTCTGGAGTTACGAGAAGATTCTGGAGCTGGTGAATCGCAAGGTGCTGCTCCCTCCCCTGGGATTGGTGACCGTGGCGGCATTGCTGCCCCAGAAATGGGATATGAAGCTCGTCGACCGCAACGTGCGAGAGATCACTGAAGACGAATGGAACTGGGCCGAGCTTGTGGTTATCTCGGGAATGATCGTCCAGAAAGACGATATGCAGATTCAGATCGCCGAAGCCAAACGCCGAGGATTGCCAGTCGCCGTAGGAGGCCCTTATGCGAGTTCTACTCCGGATGCCCCGGAGATCGCAGAGGCCGACTTCAAGGTGCTTGATGAGGGTGAAATAACGCTTCCGATGTTCATCGAAGCGATCGAGCGAGGTGACAGTGGTGGACGTTTCAGCGCTGAGGGTGACAAACCTGATGTGACAGCAACACCGATTCCCCGGTTCGACTTGTTGCAGCTCGAAGCCTATGACTCGATGAGCGTGCAGTTTTCAAGGGGGTGTCCGTTTAATTGCGAATTCTGCGACATCATTGTTCTCTATGGACGCAAGCCGCGTACTAAGAACCCTGAGCAGCTAATTGCTGAGCTTCAGAGTCTCTATGACCTCGGCTGGAGGCGATCGATCTTTCTTGTGGATGACAACTTCATCGGCAACAAGCGCAACGCCAAGCAATTGCTGCCGCAGATCAGAAGCTGGCAGGAAGAGCGTGGCTATCCCTTCAGCTTTGCAACTGAAGCCTCAGTGGACCTCGCCGATGACGAAGAAATGATGCGCATGATGCACGAAGCGCGCTTCGAGAGTGTGTTTCTCGGCATCGAAACTCCAGATGAAGCGAGTCTGGAAACCTCCCGAAAACTTCAGAACACACGCAACCCACTCGATGCAGCCGTTGACAGGATCACCGCGAACGGTATCCGTGTGATGGCAGGCTTCATCATCGGTTTCGACGGTGAAAAAGACGGCGCCGGCCGACGCATTGTTGAGTTCGTAACTAGAACCGGAATTCCGGCAGCCATGATGGGCATGTTGCAAGCGCTCCCGAACACAGCGCTCTGGCATCGCCTTGAGAAAGAGGGGCGTCTGATTCAGGACAAGTCAGCGGCCAAAGGCGTGAACCAAACCAACCTGCTCAATTTCAAACCCACGCGTCCGATTCGGGACATCGCCAACGAATACGTAGATGCCTTCTGCGCGCTCTACGAACCGAACGCTTACATGGACCGCGTCTATTCCTACTACCTGAAAATGGGAGCGCCACGCTGGAAGGGCACGTCAAAACTGCCTACCTGGACTGATATCAGGGCTCTCTCCATTGTGGTCTGGAGGCAGGGCATCAAACGCGATACCCGCAGTCGTTTCTGGCGTTACATGCTCAGCATGGCTCGACGCAACCCAGCCATGCTGGAGCAGTTCCTGGTGGTGCTTGCCCACAACGAACACTTCCTTGAGTATCGCGCGATCGTTCAACGCGAAATCCGCGAACAGCTGGAATCGCTGCCACCAGAAGAACCCAGCACGTCCCGCGAACTGCTGACAGCCTGACCTGTCTTAGTCCTGCCTGTAGGGCAGTCCGGCTTTCAGGCAGGCTTCTGCTTTTTGCAATTCCCGGCCTAAGTACAGGGCATGGTCAAGACGGCTAAGCGGGAGTGGGGGATCTGATTCGGTCAGAGCCATGCCAAGTTCCTTGGCGGTTCTGCCACGAAAGCTTGTGCTTGGCAGACGCGGGCCACCACCACGGCAGGCCAGAACTTCGCCGGTTTCCGGATCAGTGGCACGACCTCGTTCATCCACATCATTGCTGTAGTGCTCAGCAACGAGTTCATGGGCATCAGCGTCCAGCTTGATCAGGAAGTAACCAGAGGGGTCAAGCTCGATGAATCGCTGTGAAAGCTGGTCGTCAATCGAGGAAGTGCCTTCTGCCATCGTCACACCCTACAAATGATCGTCTCAGGCCATCAATTCAGGCGGCTTGGTGCGGAAGGGAAGCTCGGCGTTGATGGCCTCAATCTCCTCCTCCATCAGTCCATTCGCTCTTGGCAGCCAGGAACGGATCAGGGCGTCCATAGTTGGGTCATACCAGCGATGCAGACTGGTCCGAGCTTGGGCAACAAAGCCACGTCGGCGCTTGTGACTGCCACCAGCTCCTGGATCAAAGCTATGAAGGCCCTGATGCAAGGCCCACTCGATCGGCGCGTAGTAACAGACCTCAAAATGAAGACAATCGATAGCTTCATCACTGCCCCAGTAGCGCCCCCAGAGATGGGACTCATCCTGAATGCAAAGGGACATCGCCACGGGGTCAAAGGGATCCCCGCGATGGGCACTAAATAGCACCACATGCTGTGCCAGTTCGGGGGCAACCAGTCGATCAAAGAATGAGCCCTGAAGATATTTGCTTCCCCAGGGCCCCCATCGGGCGCAGTGCTGCTCATAGAAGCAATGCATCCGCTCCAGCAGCTCCGGAGTGAGCTCTGAGCCGGTCAGTGGTGTCACGGCCAATCCTGCCTGGCTGACCGCTTTGCGTTCCCGCTTGATATTGCGCCTCTGATTGGCATTGAAGCCGGCGAGATAGTCGGAGAAATCTTTTTGGCCTTCCGCAGACCAAAGGCTCTGATGATTCAGCCAACCCGCACAGCCCGCAGCCTCCGCCAACGGCTGCCATACAGGATCCACGTATAGAAAGTTGCAGCTGAGAATGTTATTGCGAGCAGCAAACTCATCAATCAGCCGAAGCAACATGACCGTGATGTCCTGCGCATCTTCATCTGGATGAATATGAAAGCGATAGCCCTGAATAGGGCTGACGGGACTCATCCCGATCAGTTTGGGGTAATAGCGCAGTCCAAGATCACCTGCCAGACGTGCGAAAGATTGGTCAAAGATGAATTCGCCGTAGCTGTGACCCTTGAGATAAAGAGGAGCTATTGCAATCAGGCTGTCCTCGCCCCTCCAAAGCGACAGATGCAGCGGCTGCCAGCCCTGATCGGGAGCCACACTGCCTGAAGTTTCCAACGCCTCCAGCCAAGACCAGCGATAGAAGGGGCTCGCATGCTTTACGAGCAACTCCTCCCATTGCGGCTGAGGGATCTCATGGATGCTGCGGTGCCAACGAGCCGTGAGCGATGCCATCCAGGGCCAATTGAAACGACTCAGCAACGACACTAACGAGTGAAACTAGAAGGGGAGAAAATGAAGATGCCTTTGGGCCGGGGTCATGCCCAGATCATCTCGGCACAGCCAAATATGGATCACAGCTCTGTTGATCTCTCCTCTTTCTCTGGAGGTGAGCTCCGTACATCAAACCGCCAATGCGGGGCTGTTCAAACCATTGATTCAGCTGTTACAACCACGCATCGAACGCCAGCTGGTGAGCGAATGCCGTCAGCTGGCTGAACAGGCTCTGGATGGCGTTGCAGACGAGATCGCTCCAAAAAGCTGGTTGAACTCGGCCGTTGAGCAGCCTTGCCGAACACTGGCCCGACCTGTGAGTGAGTGTCTGATCAGAGAAACCAGCCGCAGTGGCAGAGAGCTGGGAGTGCTCACGGAACTGCTGAGAGGCAAGGTCGGCGACGATGCGCAAGTGGTGATTCGTCGTTGCCTTGCATCCCTGACTGGCCTGTCCCAATCCAGCCTGAAGCAGATTCCCGTTCAGCAACTGCTAGAGCGATTACGGCAGTAATGCACCAGCAGTTCGTTGGCTCCTAGCGAACGGGCATCCACCAGACTCCAAGCCTGCGATGACATGAGCGACGCTGGCAGCGGTGTTTCCGTCTGCAGCAACCATGTAAAGGATCCGCCCAGGATCCTGGGAGAGAGAGTCAACTGAAGCTCGTCGACCGCATCCTGGGCCAGCAACGAGTGAGTTAGGACAGCTCCACCAAGCAGGACCAGCCTGAACCAGCCCTTGGAGCACAGATTCTGCAGCGTTTCGCTCCATCGGGACGACAGCCGACAACATGACTGGAAGCCAGGGGCGGACCCATCGCTCACAGACAACAGATGGCGTTCAAACGGTTGGTGAAAAAAGGGCCACTCCAGAGGAAATCCAGCCTGACGACTGACGACCAGCGCTGCCGGCTGAGGCGAGCGCCCCTGAAGTCGTCGTTCGTTCAACAGATCCTGATCACGGATCAGACAACTGGCTTGATGAGCCCTGAGTGTGCCCGCTCCGATCAGCGCCGCATCACTCCAGGCGAGCGCCTGTTCAAGAACACGACGATCACCCGAACCACCCAACTGAGCTGCTCCACCGGTCGGTGGAGCAAGACGACCATCAAGACTGACGGCAAGCACCAGACGAAGCGTGGGTTGCTCAGTCAATGCAAGGGATTCAGACAGGAACGGCCGCCTCTAGCGTTGAAGGCGTCATCTCCAACTGAGGGACTTCGGCGTAGACCTCAGCCGCGTTGTTAGGGCTTTCCTGCAGGCGCACTTTATGGAGATGGGCACCGATCGCCTTGATCGGAGACGACAAGCGGTCAGCGATATGGAGCGCGATGTTCTCTGCAGTGGGTACACATTCGGCGAAGAAGGGCACATCCTTATTGAGGAATGTGTGATCAAACGGATCAACCACGAGGTCATCGACGAGGCGTTGTAGCGCGGACAGGTCGCAGACCATGCCTGAGCGGGGATCAATAGGGCCTCGCACCGTGACATCCACCAGGTAGTTGTGGCCATGACCATGGGGACGTGCGCACTTGCCATAAATACGCTCGTTCTCTTCCTGGCTGAGCTCAGGTCTTGCCAGACGATGGGCAGCAGCGAAATGGGTGCGAATCGTGAGGAAGGCGTCCATGGGATGTCCGAGATAGTCGGCCCAGAGGCCTGGTTGTTCGTAGAGGCGTAATGCCGTGATGGGCAGATGGGGACTGAGACGAGCCCAAATCTGCCTGACGATGGCCTCAGTGGTGGGAAGGCAACCCTCCGGCTTCGACACATCGAATTCGGGCCAGGCGTCGTTGAGAAAGCGAAAGTCGAGCTGACCAGTCACCTCACTGCGAATGGCGTGCTTCACCTCGGAGAGGTTGAGCACCATTCCATGAGCATCAAGGCCACCGGCCATCGAAACGATCAACTCGTAGTTGTGACCGTGACCAGGAGCCAGCGCACAGGGCCCGAAGCGCGCGGCATTGTCATCAGCGGACAATTCAGGCAACCAATAGCGGTGGCTTGCACTGAAGCAGGCACGTCGGGTGATGACGCAGCCACGTCCACGACCATGACGTGCAATTGACTTCATTTCAGTCATGTGACGGTCCGGTCAACAGGCATCCTAATGAGCTACGGGCAATTCCGAGTCATGGCGGAGACCACTCCAACTCTGCGGCAGCGTCTGGGAGGTCGCAGTCTTTACCTGGTGGGAATGATGGGCAGCGGCAAAACCAGCACCGGCAGACCTCTGGCGGAAAGGCTGGGATATGGATTCGTGGACGCGGATGCGGTGATCGAGCAAGTAGCCGGCTGCACCATCTCCGAAATCTTTGAACGTGACGGTGAAGAGGAATTCCGCACCCTTGAAACGCAGGTGCTGAGGTCCATCAGTGAACGTCATTCTCTTGTCGTGGCCACCGGGGGCGGCGTTGTCACGCGTTCCGAAAACTGGGGAATGATGCACCAGGGCATTGTGATTTGGCTCGATGTCGAACGCGGTCAACTGCTGCAACGCTTGCACGACGACTCCAACCAGCGTCCGCTACTGATGACGGAAGATCCTGCCAAAACACTTGACGCGATCCTCAAGCAGCGACGCCCCCTCTACGACGAGGCGGATCTGACAGTGGTGATCGAATCAGAAACACCAGACGTCGTTGCCAACGGGATCATTCAGCTGCTGCCTGAGCTGATCCAAGATCCACCCAAAGAACGACCTGACTAAGCAAGACTCAAGCATTGGGTGGATCGAGACGCACCGCGTACCACTGCAGAGCAATCCCAGGCGAAATCTCTAGTTCACAGGCTGTATCCATCAAGCGAAGTGCCGCTTGCTCCGGGCTTTCGCAACTGCTGAGATCCGCGGGCCAGGGGTCAAGATCCTGCAGCCGACCGGCCAGCCATGTCATCGTGTCGGCCGCTGTCAGCAGCTGTTCAGGTTCGCCTGGCACCAGCACCACATAGTGATCAAGGGATCGAATCAGAGGGTCGGACATGGCAAAACCTTTGTTGACACTGCTGATCACCATGCTGCTGCAGTTTCTGTCAGTCCAGTCCGCCACTGCGGCTAGCGATCGCGGGATCGACTTTCTTGAGCAGCGTTTCGAAAGCTGGCCGCAATGGTCACTGCCGGCACCTCTGCCCCGTCCACGCGCCAAACAGGACCTGATTTATCCCGACTGGTTTTCAGGGACATGGCAGGTGACCAGCGAGGCACTGGATGATTCAGGCCAACCCATTCCCAACGATCAGCCCCTTGTGCATGAGGTCCGTTTCCTGCGAAACCGTCGCAGCGAACTCATCGGTGACCGCCCTTACAACGCGGCCTCCGTCGGGAAAGCTCTGCTTGGGGAGCAATTGCTTTCGGTCGAACAGGATCCCAATCAGGTGAATCGTCAGCTGGCGAGGTTTCGAGACGATGTGCTACTCGAAACAACAGTGATCGGGCGTCGAGAGACGAGTCCGAAGGCGGCCTCTGATTTCTTCAGCGATGAACTTGTTCTGCAAATCCTGCACGGACCGGGTGCTCCACGATTGAGCAGGATTGAGACCCTCACCCACTATGAGCGCTGTGGACAGGACATCTGCGCCGACCAGCGTCAGGTGAGTCATGCAGGACCTGGTCTAAAGACCGATCAGACACTGGAGGGGCGCAGCAGCCGTTTCAGGCTGACGCTTAGACCGCTGAGGCTGGATGAAGTTTGATCAGTCGGGTCTCCAAGTGATCTCTCCATCGAAACAGATCCTGGAGATGGGGATGATCACTGATGCCTGGGACCCCTCGCCCGGCAAGTGAATCTCCTGCAGAAGCAGGGAAACGCAGCAGCGACAACTGGGCAGCAACAGCAAGATCCGCAAGGCTGATGACATCTCCAACCAAACAGCTGTTGAGATCCAGGCCATCGGCAACGGCGCACAAACTGCTGAGCATCGAAGCTCTCTGCTCTTGACCGAGCAATTCTCCAAGACTGCTGAGCCAACCACCTGGCAGACCTGACATCACCTGGCGCACCGGCGAGGGGACATCATCCGGGAGCAGCACGTCCCGAAGCTGAGCATCATCAGCAGCCGCCTGAAGAAGCGCAGCCCTGACTGCAGCAGCAAGTGTGGTGTCAGCCCAATCTTCAATCAATTGCACCTGAGCACGCTCGCGGGGATCAGCAGGAATCAACGCCGGCTCATGCCTGAGTTCCTCCAAATATCGGCAGATCGCACTGGAATCAGACACAACCTCATCCCCATCCACAAGGACAGGGACCTGACGCTGACCGGAAAGCCGAAACAGGGAAATCTGGCCAATGCCAGGCGTGACCTCAACCTCGCGAAAACTCAATCCCTTGGCTTGCAATGCCATCCGCACCTTGAGACAAAAAGCCGAGTGACGAAACTGATGAAGCTCCAGCATGTCCGAGCCGGTTCAGGCGCTGGAACGGTAGCCATTGGGATCAGCACCTCGCCATCAGCAAGGGAGCGGCCCACGCAACTGGTCCGGGCCTTGCTCAGAAGCCCCTCGGCATTATTCGACCACTTGAAAGAGAGACATTCTTTGACGTTGGTTCAGACCTTCGAGGCGATTCGGCCCCGATGCGTTGCTTCGTGACGACTCCAGCGGATTGGACAGGCTTAGAAGCCTGTAGCGGGACAGCAAGCACATTGAAGGCAATTGACCAACGTTCTCCGTCGCCCCGAAAGGGAGCAACGGAGTGGGGTTGCCAGGCGGGGAAGACATAGAACTCCCCTGGCACGGGCAACACGTAGTGAGCCATGCCCGTACGAAACGACTGCAGGTGCCAATCCTCAGGACCGTGGAAGCAGAGCTGACCGTCAAAGCATTGGCCGTTGATCTGTGGTGGCGCTTTCAGAAAGATCACCCCAGAGAAACTGCCCCCATGGGTATGGGTGGGGTTGTAGTCCCCAGCTCGCTGACAGTTGAGCCACAGATCAACCATCTGCAGCTGATAACGACCAGGAACCCAAGGCCCGCGGCCCTGTGGAGGCTGACGCCCCATCACATGAGCGATCCAGCGGTCACAGGCAGGGAGCACATGGGTGGAACACAACTGCTGGATCGCGGGATGGCCCCCACTGAGCTCTCTTTGCTGGCTGAGCTGACCAGCCAGCTTTGCTGAAGCGTCAAGACTGGCGCCAGGATGAGCCAGCACATCGGCGCTGATGCTGAGCAGCTGATTCAACAGCGGCTCAGGCAGGTGGCCCTTGAAAATAGATCTCGGGAAAAGATCGAGGATCTCCAAGGTTCAAGCAAAAACTGCCTCTCATCGTGCCAGCAACAACTTGAGCTAACTGTCCACAGCGATGAAAACTGCCTGATTGCTGATTCAGCGCCTGATGTCGCTCATCACCCAGCTCAGAGCAGCAATGGAAAGACTGAAGCGGATGTCGCTTCACTCCCAAATCACAGTGCAGCGATATCTCGGATCCAAACGGACCTCAATGGTGGTGCACGAGGTTTCGGTCACCTTTTTGCCTTCGGGCACTTTGCTCTGCGCCTGATTAATGGTGATCTCTCGATCCACACCCTCAACCGTGACTGATCCGGCGTAGGCGCCACCGCAGAACCCGAGCAGAAGCAACGCCTTGAAAAGAAGTAAACCTTTCATTCCCAAGCTCAACAACATTCAATCCCTCCTTAGCAATCACGTCGCCTACTGAGGCTGAAGCTGTTCAAGCCAATACCAAAAGGCCTCATCAAACAGAACTGCTCAAAGCATGAAAGGTCAAAAAAAGGAGACTCGCTACCGACTCCCCCAGTCTTGGTGTGATTAAGAGGTGGTTAACCTCTGGTTAATTGGACCAACAAAGATCACTAGCTGCTGTATCAAATGATTCATTTACCTCTGAGGTGTTCCGGAGCCCCTTTCAACTAGGTGAAAAGCCCCTAAGTCAGAAGTTCGTTCTTCTTCTGTATTTACTCCAGATAGACTGAAATGTGTCAGTAAGCCCCTCTTATTGAGAACATGCTTGTCGTTGAGCACGCTCTCCTCTGCAGCAAGTCTCAGCCATTGCGGAAGCACCCGAATCAACAAGAAACCCTGCGATAACTGGCCATGAAAGAATTTTTCATCAATGTGACGCGCTATCCGCGCTACCTAATCGCTTTCAGCCTGGGCGTGATTAATTCAGTGGCAGAACCACTCGCCCGTCGTCGCAGCAACCCGGTGACCGCTATTGCCCTGATCGGGGCTTTGATCAGTGGCTTCCTCAGTCTGAGCTTTGTCCTGCGTGCCATGGTGTCTTCAGCACCGCAGAGCTGACATGGCCCCGGGACGTCGGGTTGAACGCGTGGCAGCCCTCATCCGGCGAGAGATCAGTGAACTGCTGATCAGTGGCATTCGTGATGAGCGCGTGCATCAGGGCTTGGTAAGCATCACGAATGTTGAGGTCAGCGGCGACCTTCAACACTGCAAGATTTTTGTCAGCGTCCTGGCAGACAACGATGGTCGCAACGAGGTCATGGACGGTCTGCAGGCAGCAAGTGGCTACCTGAGGGGAGAATTGGGTCGACGTCTGCAGATGAGACGAGCCCCTGAAGTGGTTTTCCACCTCGACCTCGGGCTGGAGAAGGGAACCAACGTTCTACACCTGCTCGGAGAACTTGAGCGGGAGCGAGAGGTGAAGGGCAGCCCCTCTTCCGGCAGCAACGAGCCCGAGTCTCCCAACTTCAATGACTGAAGCTGAGCGTCGCAGGGCCGTTGCCCAGCTTCTAGTGATTCGTGCCAGCGGCCATGCCGAAGACCGGCAACGTCAGTACCCGTGCTGGGAACATTCCAATGGTGAGCTGCAGAGGCTGCTCAAATCAGGTGTTGGCGGGGTGATCCTGCTGGGCGGCACAGCCATGGAACTGCAGCAACGATGCCGCATGCTCCGCAGCTGGAGCGACAGCGAAGACCTGCTTCTCTGCGCCGACGTGGAGGAAGGAATTGGACAGAGATTCTCAGGTGCCACCTGGTTGGCGCCACCGATGGCACTGGGCAGGCTCCATCAAACAAACCCGGAACAGGCTCTGAAACTGGCAGAGCGTTACGGCCGCACAACCGGGGATCAGGCACAACGATGCGGCCTCAACTGGGTGTTGGCTCCGGTCTGCGATGTGAACAGCAATCCGGACAACCCGGTGATCAACGTGCGGGCATGGGGCGATCAGCCTGAGTCTGTTTCGGATCTGGTGGCAGCGTTTCAACGAGGCCTCAACGCCGCTGGCGTGCTGGGCTGCGCCAAGCATTTTCCCGGTCACGGCGATACAGACCAGGATTCCCACCTGGAACTGCCTCTGATCAACCACGAACGCAGCCGGCTCGACCAGGTGGAACTGGTGCCGTTCCGGCGACTGATTGACTCGGGGGTCGCCAGTGTGATGACAGCACATTTGCTGGTTCCGGCACTGGACGACGCGCAGCCAGCGACCTTGTCGCGAGCGGTGCTGACAGATCTGCTGCGAACAGAGCTTGGTTTTACTGGCCTCGTTGTGACCGACGCACTGGTGATGGAGGCCATCAGCAGCAGAGCAGGTCCTGGAGAAGCTGCGGTTCTGGCCTTCGCCGCTGGAGCAGATCTGATCCTGATGCCCGCGGATGCCGATGCAGCGATTGATGCAATCTGCGCAGCACTGGCCGACGGCAGGATCCCTGAACCCCGCCTTCACGAGTCGCTGAAGAGACGAACAGAAGCCCTGCAAGGCATTAAGAAGCCCTCCTCTGCTGCCAACGCCAACGAAGTCGACCTGGAAACAGCAACGGACCGTGCGTTGTGCATGGAGCTCATCAACAACTCGCTGGAGCTGCAAGGCCCTCAACTTCCAACCCAACTTGAGCAGAACGGGGTGAGCTTGATCCGGGTGGATGGCGTTCTGCCCTGCCCATTTCTGCACGCCAATGCCGCAGCAATTACGACACCCGAACGGCATGGGTACAAGGCTCTGATCTGCCATGACAGGGGCCTTGAGCCCTGGAGCAATCACCAGGACCCCACAGCGCCACTTGATCTGGAGCGACTGGGAGAGGGTCCCGTTTTTCTGCAGTTGTTTTTACGCGGCAATCCATTCCGCGCCGGCCAGCAGCGCCAAGAATCTTGGGCTGAAGCCATCCAGCAGTTGCTACGAGTTGAGCGCCTCTCGGGTTTGGCGGTCTATGGATGTCCCTACCGCTGGGACACTCTGCGCAGGCTCATCCCGGACAGCATTGCTGCGGGGTATAGCCCGGGGCAGATGCCTGAAGCGCAGCAGCAACTGTTGAATCAGATGTTGGGGTTGAAGGAGGAGGCGCACGAACGCCAAGACTTCACCGACTAAACAAACGAAGCCTGTCGAAACCGCACCGTTGGAACCGCCTTAGCCTCTGCGGCAGTGCTCCTCACCAACATGCTCAGCCTCTCGATGATCGTGCGCGATGAGGAAGCGCGGATCGAGGACTGCCTCGGCTCTGTGAAGGGCTTCGCGGATGAGATGGTTCTCCTCGATACCGGCTCAGTGGATCGCACCATCGCCATCGCAGAAGCCTGCGGCGCTCGGGTGGAAAGGATGGACTGGCCCGGAGACTTTGCGCCGGCACGCAATGCAGCCCTTGAGCTCGTGAAGGGTGACTGGGTCCTGGTGCTCGATGCCGACGAACAGCTCCGCTCAGATGCAATCCCGCAGCTCAAAGCCTTGATGGCCCAACCGGATGTGCTGGTGATCAATCTGCTGCGCCACGAACTGGGCGCAGCAATGGCTCCCTACTCCAATGTGAGCCGCCTATTTCGCCGACACCCACGCATCCGATGGAGCAAGCCTTATCACTCGATGATCGATGAGAGCGTTGATGCGCTGCTCAAGAAAGAACCCGGCTGGCGGATTGCCAACTGCACCGAACCAGCCCTGCTACACGAGGGTTATCGACCGGATCTGCTGGCTGGATCCGACAAAGCGGCAAGGCTGCGGCAATCGATGGAAAGCTGGCTGAACGATCAACCCAATGATCCCTATGCCTGCGCCAAGCTCGGTGCTCTGGAGGTTAGAGACGGCAACCGAGACAGGGGGCTGAGCCTTCTTCGCCACGGGCTTGAGCAGTTGCCCGCAGGCGATGACAGCAGTGCTGAACGCTATGAACTGCTGCTCAATCTCGGAATCGCGCTGGCTACCGAGGACAGCGATGCTGCCGTGAAGTGTTACCGACAAGCACTTGAACAACCGCTGGAGACTCGTTTGAGCCTTGGTGCACGCCTCAACCTGGCGGCCTTGCTGATGCAGCGCAATGAACTCGAGGAAGCCATTCAGCTCACCACAACCGCCTGCCAACGGGCACCCGAGGTGGCGCTCGCCTGGTACAACCTGGGCCTGATGGAACGCCGTCGAGGCGACCTACTGGCGGCGATCAACGCATACGAACGATCCCTGAGCGTGAATCCGTCCCACCCCGAAAGCCATCAGAACCTTGCAGTGGCAAGGCTGATGGGCGGAGATATCGATGGAGCACGTGCAGGCTTCCGCCAGGCCATCGCGCTACTCCGCAAGCAGGAGCGACTGGGAGAAGCCACCGCCCTGCAGGCCCAGGTGCATGGACTGGTGAAGCTGGACGATGAGGCCAGCGCATGAGCAGCGATCAACGCCTGCCGTTGCAGGGACACACGGTGGTGATCACACGTGCCCGCGAACAGCAGAGCGAAGGCCGCAGGCTGCTGGAGTCTCTTGGTGCAAGGGTTCTCGACCTGCCGGCTCTGGAAATCGGCCCGCCTGACAGCTGGGCTCCCCTTGATGATGCCCTCGCCGAGCTGGAGAACTTTCACTGGTTGATTGTTTCCAGTGCCAACGGTGTTGACGCGGTAGAGGCTCGACTGCAGCTCAGAGGCAAGGGACTGATGCAACGCCCTGAAAGCCTCAAAATCGCGGCCGTGGGGCGGAAAACCGCTCGGCGGCTGGAAGAACTCGGGGCACCGGCTGATTTCGTGCCACCCACATTCGTGGCCGACAGCCTGATCGACCATTTTCCTGTCTCTGGCTGGGGGTTAAGAATCCTGCTGCCGAGGGTGCAGAGCGGCGGACGCACACTGCTGGCAGAAGCCTTCGGAGAGGCGGGCTCACGGGTGGTGGAAGTGGCAGCCTATGAATCCCGCTGCCCAACATCCATTCCGCCAGACACCCTTAAAGCTCTGGAAAATGGAGACGTCGACGTCATCAGCTTCAGCAGCGGTAAAACCGTGACCCACACCGTGCAGCTACTGGAGAACGCGCTCGGAAGTTCAGGCACTGAGCAGCTGTTCAGTAAGCCTGCTGTCGTCTCGATCGGTCCACAGACCAGCCAACGCTGCAGGGAACTGCTCGGCAAAGTGGATCAGGAGGCCACCCCTCACGACCTGGAAGGACTGGTACAGGCCTGCGTTCAGGCAATGCAGAGTCGCTGAGACTCTTTGGAGATTGAAAGACTCAAACAACCTCGATCCAAATCGATGCTGTTCACGGTCCAGCCCTTCGGCAGAAGGGCCACTGCATCACCGGGGCAACGACCACGGGGACCGACGCAGACCGTCCCTGACAGTTCAGAGACGCTGACAAGCGCTCGCAGTTCAGCACCGACTGCCACCACACCCTTCACCTTGAAATCCGGACCGGTTGCCGTGTCCGGAGCAATAGCCTGCGACGACTCGCCAACGATGGGTGAGAAAGGGTCTTCTCGCCCCTCCGGCACCGATGACAAGACCTGTTCACGAGTAGGCAGGGGGATCAGTCCAGTCGCAGCTGTGGAAGGTTGGGGCGGAGACAACTCAGCAACGGGCGCATCAGGCGAAATCGCATCGGATGATGACTGGGCGTTCTCTGCCTCTCCACATCCGCTGAGGCCTACCAAAGCGAACGTCAGAAGCCAAGCGGCAAAAGAAACTGAGGCTGGACTGCGAGGACTAGTCACCTCAGCTCTGGGCTGCGTATCCGCTTTCCACCAGGTCTCGGAATCGGTCAAGGTTCGCCTGAAGTTCCTTCGTCACGATTCCACCGAGGATGCTGGGTTCCATCAAGGGAGCAAGGACACCTGGGAGTTCGTAGGTAACGCTGAGTTTCACCGCCGTGACCTGAGGCTGTTCGGCGTAGAAGCGCACCCCTCCTTTGGTGGGGAGACCTCCCACCGATTCCCAATGGAGTTGCTGAGCTTCAACTCTCTGGGTGATTCGGGCTTTCCAATGAAAACGGAAACCCTGAGCGGCCAATGTCCAGTCAGTGAGGTCAGGATCGTCGAGGGTTTTAACGGATTCAATCCAGCGCATCCACTTGGGCATAGCCTCAAGATCGCTCCAGACATGCCAAACCCGATCAACGGGAGCCTTAACTTCAGTGGTTACGGAATGTTCAAGCCAACGTCCCATCGGTTCAGGCCACTGCGGAGTTAACGGCAAGTCGAGCCGGTTGCCCCAGGATGGCGGCAGCGGCCAGATGTCCGCTCATGGTGGCTCCTTCCATCGAGTCGATGTAATCCTGGCGCGTGTAGCTCCCGGCTAAATAAAAATTGCTGACCGGTGTGCTCTGGTCAGGACGGTAAGGCTCCATCCCTGGCGCTTCCCTGTAGAGGGACTGTGCCAGCTTCACCACGTTGCTCCAAGTGAGTGTGAGATTTGCGGCGGATGGAAATAGCTCTCGAACCTGACGATCAGTGTGTTCAACAATGTCTTTAACAGACTTACGCATCCAAGGATCGCCAGGCGTCAGGACGCACTGCAGCAACGACCCCTCACCTTGCTTGCGGTAATCCTCGGGGCTGGCCAAGGCAAGATCCGCAAAACAGCTGAAGTCGGCATCTGCGGTGTAGAGCAAATTGTTCAGACCTGCCGGGTGACTGAGGTCGCCACGACTCTCACCATTACTATCACCCAATTCAGTCACCCAACCGTCGTAGCGCAACTGAACAGTGGCCACGGGCACCGCTTCGAGATGATGAATGGCCTCAAATTGCGGAAAACGACGCCATTCCTCTGGAAGCAAACGCTGGATGCCAGGCACGTCACAAGCGGCCAAATAGGCATCAGCAATAACATTTCGTTCGCCATCAGGGGTGCTCAACTTCAAGCCCGTGACTTCGGGTTGATCTCCCTGACTGAACTCGACTTGCTTCACCGGATGGCGTAGATGCAGCTTGCCTCCACGCTGTTGGATGTAATCAAGAATGGGACCGGTCAACCAACGATGGGGTGAACCCTTGAGCAGGTTGAGTTTGGAGGCTTCGGTTTTGGCCGCAAACATCATGAAAATGGTCAACATGCAGCGGGCGGAAATCGTTTCACAGTCGATGAAACCAAGCGCGTAGGCGATCGGGTTCCACATCCTGCGGATGCTCTCTGGACTGCCGCCATGCCCCACGAACCAGTCCTTGAAGCTGACTGAATCCAGAGCTCGGATCGTGCGCATCGCGCCTTCGTAATCCACCAGGCCTCTGACAATCGGACTTGTACCAAGGGCGAGAGCGTTGCGCAGTTTGTCGATCCAACCCAGCTGAGGGGTGGTGAAGAACGCTTTGAGACCGTTGAAAGGCGCACCGACAGGGAATCGGAAATCCAGTTCCCGCAAGTCTCCACCTTGGTTCACAAACAAATGAGTGTGATCCTTGGGCAAGAGATTGTCGAAAGCGCCCACCTTGCGCATCAGTGCGAACAGGTTGGCGTAATTGAAAAAGAAGACATGCAACCCCATTTCGATGTGGTTGCCATCCGGATCCACCCAGCTGCCCACCTTCCCGCCCATGAAAGGACGAGCCTCATAGAGATTCACCTCATGGCCTGCATCCACCAGATCCACAGCAGCGGAGAGGCCAGCCAGCCCAGAACCCACAATCGCGACCCGCACCGTTATGAGTGCAACTGCGAGGACTCTATGAATTGATCAGGCTGAACTGCTTTAGGCAGAACAACTGAAAGGTTCATAAAGTGAAGATAGGTCCTCGTGCCACTGCCTCCAATGTCCAGCAGCGAAATCACAGCTGAGACCGCAACCTCCAGTGAGTCTCACACCGCCAGAGACGGCAAGGGCATCCTGATTACAGGGCCTGCCATGCAGCAGCTGGCCAGACTGTGCACCGACCAAGGAAGCCAACAGGTTCTGAGAGTGGGCGTGCGCTCGGGAGGCTGCAGCGGCATGAGTTACACGATGGATTTCGTGCCTTCATCAGACATTGATAAAGATGATGAGCGCTATCAATACGAAGCACCTGATGGCGCCTGCTTTGAAGTGATCTGTGATCCCAAAAGCCTGCTTTACATCTACGGCATGCAATTGGACTTCAGCACAGCGTTGATTGGCGGCGGTTTCAATTTCACCAACCCCAACGCCACCCAAACCTGCGGCTGCGGAAGTTCCTTCGCCGTTTGACCGATCAGTGAGCATCTGGCTGCTGTGGGAATCTGAAGGCATTGCCCGACCGATCAGCACTCCATGGAGTCCAGCCAGGAAAGTCTCTTCCAGCAGGCGATGAACCGTTACCAGCAAGGAGCTCCGGCTCAGGAGTTACTCGCTGATTTTGAAACCATCACCTCAGCTGCCCCTCGCCAGTCGGCAGGCTGGACTTGTCTGGCGTGGCTTCAGTTGCTGAGCGATCAGTCCGAAGAGGCCCTTCGGTCTGCGCGGATGGCGGTGAAGCTCAACAATCAGGATCCTCAGGCCCGGATCAATTTGTGTCTGGCGATGCTGGAAACAAAAGCCAAAGGCGTGAGAGATCAGATTGAAGTGGTTCAGAAGGTGGTGGCTCTTGCACCGGAAGTGGGGGCTGAGCTGAAAGAATCCATCGAAGATGGTCTTAAACGCCGACCGGACTGGTCGGCGCTGCTCAAGGTGAAGGCCTGGCTGGAGCTCTGAAGTGGGCCGACTGCTGCTGCTCAGCAACGGCCATGGAGAAGATCTTTCCGGTGCTCTGCTGGGACAGGCACTCCAGTACGAAGGCCATGCAGTGGACGCTCTTCCCTTGGTTGGCAAGGGACAGCCTTATCGGGACGCTGGCATTGCACTGATCGGAGGCACTCAGGAATTCAGCACGGGTGGCCTTGGTTACACCAGCTTGCGCGGACGTCTGACCGAGCTGTTGCAGGGACAGGTGGTCTATCTACTGCGCCGCCTGCTGAGGTTGCTGCGCATCGCCCACCGTTACGACCAGGTTGTGGTGATTGGAGATGTGATTCCGGTGATGGCCGCCTGGCTCTGCAGAAGGCCTGTGGCCACCTATCTGGTGGCGTACTCAAGTCACTATGAGGGAAAGTTGCGCTTGCCATGGCCATGCGCTGAGTGCTTGCGCAGCCCTCGCTTTCAGGCGGTATTTAGCCGGGACCAGCTCAGTGCGGACGATCTAAGCGCACAGCTGCGAAAGCCAGTCAGGTTTCTGGGCAACCCGTTCATGGATCCGATCCTGAGAGACGATCGACGCCTGCCAAACGCAAGCCGGCGACTGGGACTACTGCCGGGAAGCCGCCGGCCTGAGCTAGAGGAGAATCTGGTCCTTTTGCTGGGAGTGGTTGAACATCTGCCGGCAGCATTGCTGAGCAATGGTGAGCTGCAGCTCGAGCTGGCACTGGTGTCCTCCCTGGCCGACGCTGCACTTTCAGAGCTGGTTGCACCGATCGGCTGGAGCCTCAAAACTGCCGATAGCGGGGCGACAACTCTCGTGCGTGAAGATGCTCATCGGGTGCAGATCCGCAGGGGAGGGTTTGGAGCTGTCCTGCACAGTTCCGATCTTCTGCTGTGCATGGCAGGAACAGCAGCCGAACAAGCCGTGGGGCTGGCCAGACCGGTCCTGCAGCTGGTGGGTGAAGGGCCTCAGTTCACAGCAGGATTCGCGGAGGCTCAGCGCCGTTTGCTGGGCCCGACGGTGTTTTGTGTGGATGGCGAGGCGGGCACGGCAACGACCCTCCAACGCACTGCGGCATTAGCCCTCGAACTTCTGGAGCGCAGCCACCTTGATCAGCAGCTGCAGCGCCTGTGCCAGGACGTCGCGCTGAACCGCCTCGGTGAGGCCGGCGGCGGGGCCAGGATGGCGGCATCGATCTCGCAACTACTGCGGGCGTCCGAATGAGCAAACCGAACAACGAACCCATCTGGAAGCGCTGGCTGGACCGCGTCCTTGTTCTGAATGTCTTCCTGGTGATCGCCGGTGCTGGTTGGTTCGCAGTCGCGATTATCGGCAGCAGTCAAGGTTTAGAAGCGCCGATGCGAGTGTTCATGCGCCTGTGGGAACCTTTGTTCACGCCCGCCATCGGCCTGCTCATGGGCGCTGCTGTGCTCAGCGGTTGCTGGAGCTGGTGGCAACGTCGAGTGCAACGGGCAGGGTCGGACAGCGGAAGTTGAATCCCAGTTGGCCGAGCCGACTCGAACTCACGAACTGACCCTCCAGAACCACCTTTGAACCATCACCCAGCAGCAGCTGCAGCATGGGTCCTGGCACCGGCAGAAGACTTGGTCTGCCGAGACAACGGCCAAGACTTCCAGCAAAGACTGCCATGGTCACAGGGTCGGGAGCCACGGCATTGATTACTCCAGACCAGGAGTCTTGTTCCAGAGCACTCTGAATGATCCGGCATAAATCGCCACGTTCAATCCAGCTCATCCACTGCTGACCAGAACCGATCGGGCCACCAAAGCCTGCGCGGAAAACGGGCAGCATTTTGGCAAGAGCCCCACCATCTGCTGACAAAACGATGCCGATTCGCAGCACCACGAGCCGAGTTGCTGCTGGCTTTTCAGCAGCAGCCTGCTCCCACTTCTGACAAAGACGTGCAAGAAAATCCTGACCGGTCGGGCTGCTCTCCTCGAAGCGGCCATCAAGACTGCTGCCGAAATAGCCAACAGCAGAGGCATTCACCAGCACAGATGGAGGCTTAGCCAGGGTGGCCAGGGCACTCACCAGATGACGCGTTGTGCCCAGACGACTGGATTCCAATGTCTCTAGGTGCTGGACAGTCCAGCGCTGCTCTGCGATCGGTTCACCGGCGAGATTCACAACGCCGTCACTAACAGTCAGCGCATCATGCAGAGGCGTGGACGCAGCCCAGCTGGACTCCACAGCTGGATCCACCTCAATCCACTGAAGGTCTCTTGCAACTTCAGCTGAGAAGCCAGCCGGCGAAGCTCGGCGGCTAACGATGGTGAGTTGATGACCGGCGGCCTGCAGAACGGGAATCAGACCACGGCCGACCAAGCCCGTGCATCCGATCAGCAGAAGGCGCATGGCAATGGCGACGTCAAGTCGTCGAGGTTAGGAAGCGATGGAGGGATCGGTGTCCTCGAGAGGCAAGGTGAGATTCATCTTGCGCGCCATGGGCACCAGGGCAAAGCCCTGGATGAAGAGGCCATACAGAACCACAGCCAGAGCGAGCGGAGGCATGGCCAAACCCCAGCTCACACCTGGCGTCGACCAGGCCTGGATAGCCATGGCAATGGGCACGGCACCGCGCAGGCCCGCCCAACACACAAAGATCCTTTCGCCAGAACTGAATGGCGTACGCCAGAGGAGTATCTGCACCATCAGCAGACGCACCAGCTGCATCACCAGAAACAGCACGAACGCGAGAGCGGCGGATTTAACGACATCCTGAGGATTCACCACGAGCCCCATGCAGAGAAACAGCAGGAGCTCGGCCATTTTTGCGTAGCTGGAATGCGCTTCCTCCAAGCAATTCTGGTCTAGGTCGGCACTGTTTCCAAGAACCAGACCTGCCACATAAGCCGCAAGCAAAGAGCTGCCGCCTAGCAGTGAAGTACCACCACTCAGCACCATCAGCAAGGCGAGGCTGACCACCGGCAACATTTGGGTCTGGTTCAGCCCCATGCGTGTTCCCAGCAACTGCACCGTGAGGCTGCCGCCGAGGAAGCCAATCAGAATCCCAAGCAGGAACTGACGGACCAAATCGGTTACGAGCACTCCAGCTCCGACACCCTCACCACCGGCCAGTGCTAGAGCCAGTCCGGCGAGAACGACAGCAATGGGATCGTTGAACCCCGACTCGCACTCGATCAGATCCGTTAGCGGCTTCGGCAGACGGCCTTGGAGAGGACGCAGCAAAGCCAGAACAGCCGAGGCGTCGGTGCTCGCGACCATGGCGCCAACGAAAAGGCTGCGAGGGAGCAGGACGGAGATCGACTCCGTGCCTTGCGACAGACCGAAGCCGAGGACCACCAGCGTGATCAGAGCGGCCGTGATCAAGACGCCGATGGTGGCCAGACGAGCCGCTGAAGGAATCACGCCACGCACTTGCTGCCAGTTCGTGGTGAGACCTCCGAAAAACAGCACAAGCACCAGAGCCGCCTGAGTGATCTGCTTGGCCTGATCAATGCTCAGCAGTGTGATTTCGTGGCTGCCTGCCACATCCACGTGATTTTCAATCAGCAGACCGAGCAGCAGCACCATGAGGATTCCAGGAACCCTCACCCTTGCCGCCAAGTCATCCAGCAGCACAGCAACCAGCAGCAAACCACCGAATGCGACCAGATAGAGAGAGAGGCCGTTGTCCAAACCAACGATGGAAGTGGTCTTGAAGGGTTCTAGCCTGGCCAACGAATAACGACCCGTGATGGCAGAGACAGAGTCGAGCCCTGCAGCAGCTGCCAAACCCCCCGCACCCCTGAAGAAAGGTGCGCTGGTAAGGGTGAATCGGGCGGCCTATGCCGGCAGTGTGGAGGCTGGAGCCAGCGATCCTTATCCACCGGCCTACATCTTCGAGGGTCCGGGAGAACTGTTAGTGGTGAAAGGCGACTACGGCCAGGTGCGCTGGCGCCGGCCGGTCCCGGATGTTTGGTTGCGCATCGATCAGCTCGAGCCTTTTTCCTGAGAATTCAGCGACTCCTCAACTGTGGAGACTGCTGCGGGCAAGGATTGAACAGCTTCAGGAAGTCGCCAGATGGCGCCACCAAGAACAGCAGAGAGCGATTCAAGACTTACCAGAATTGGGTGCCGCCCATGTCGCCCAAGTGCCGCTGAGGCCACCGAAGAAGCAGACCAGGGATTCCAGCCCGCAAGCAGCACCACACTGCGATATGCGCTGGGCCAGGGACTGTCAGGATGCGAGTTCTCCAACCGCTCGAAATGGTGAGCGGCCTCAGCGGGCCTATTGGTCAAGACCGCCAGCAGGGCCAGAGTCCAGCGAGCAGAATCATCGGATGGATCCTGATTCAGGCGTTCAATAGCCGCCCGCCGCAGCGGTGCTCGATAACTGAAATGACCGTCAAGCATGTGTTCGATCGCCACACTGCTGAAGACGGGATCGAGCCCTGCAGGTCCTTGGGACAGTCCTGCAGCGAGCTGGGGAAAACGCTGTTCGAATCCAACAGGAGACTCTGAATCAATGCGTCGCTTCCAGAGCGAGTAACTGCCTCCCTTTGGACGCGGAAACACCTCCACCTCCTCAAAGACCCCGCTCTCACGCACAGCCTGATCCAGAGAACTCGCAGGCCTGCGCACCGAGCCCTGGTCACCTTCGGCAAGCAGGACCCAGTTGGCATGGGCGAGCACAGGCTGAATGTGATCGATGCTGCCGCCGAGCTGGCGACCCACCAACCGTCCCCCGTTGCGGCGACCGTAGTAACTCACATTGTGCTGATTGAGATCAGGAGTGCTGGGAACAACGATCAACGTGTTGGGCTCCGCGACGGGATCCGCTCCACCAGCTCTCTCAACGATCGATTGAAGAGGATGACGGTTGCGGGGGCGCAGACGTGCGGACTGGGCAGTCCATGCCGGTGCGATCGCGACCAGTGCTCCCGCAGTGAGAGCCAATCCAGGCAGCCAGGCTGATCGAGAAGGCCAGCGTTGCTGGATCCACACCCCCCACTGCCACCAGCCGCGGCTCAGCACAATCAGCAACGGCGGCAACAAAGGGGCGAGGTAACGGGCGTCCTTGTTGGGGCTGAGATTGGTGACCAACCAGCCAAGAAAGAGCGTTCCCACCAACCAGCTCCAGGCATCGCCTCGATCCTGTTGATGGCTCATCGTTGCCATTCGAGGCCTGAAGTGCATCACGACCAGCAACACAAGGCCTGCCAAACCGATCCACAGCAGTGCCGAGCCGATCTGAAGAGGCACCTGACGCAAATACCAGAGCCAGCCCGACAAGCTGAAGACCCCGGGATCACCTTCACGAGCCGCAGACTCAATCACAGCTCGATTGGTGCCACCGAGGGTCGTAATCCAGTTGTGCCGAAGCCAGGGGAACACTGAGATCAGAACCAGAATCAGTCCTGCCAGCGCCTGCCGTCGACGGCCTCGCCCGATGCGTTGAGCGGCAACCAGTGACCAAGCCAGAGCGGGAAGCAGCACCAGCAGAGCGCTCTGTTTCACCAGCAGTGACAACGCCACCGCAAGGGCAGCGAGCCATGCCTGCCACCATTGGCCGCCGCCACGAGGACTCCACCAGGCACCCAGACGCCAGAGCGCTAATGTGACCATGGCGGTCAAAGGCAGCTCAAGCACGTAGTCGGTCCTGAGTTCCAGCAGCATCGGTGCCAAGGCCACAGCCGCGGCAGCCAGCAAAGCGAATCCCCTGGCTGATTCTCTTGGGCGCAGGAGCTGAAGTGCCCAACCGGCACTTGAGAACAGCAGCAAAGCATTCCAGAGGCTCAACGTCCATGCCGCCTGGGCGGGAGCATCGCCAGCCGCGGCCATCACCGTGCCGTTCACCAACGATGCCAACGGGGGAATCTTGGGCGAGAGGTCGAGGAGAGCATTCCACCCTTGCCAACCGCCTCCGGCCAAAACACCGAGAGCACGGCCATGGTCAAGCGCGCTATTGAGGTAATCCGCCTGATCCCAGGAGGGCAAGCCAGCGTGATGGCCCCACCACAAACGATCAGCAACGGTGGACAGCAGCCAGACCAGGATCAGGAAAACACGGAACGGCCCGGCACTCATCAACCGATCTCCAACCTGCGCCTTTCTTGCTGAAGACGCTGGCGCCGTTGACGTGCCTCCCGCAGCATCTCCCGACCGTCATGGAGATAGCTATCGACATAACCCATCGTGTAACGCTCCAGCTCCGCAACGGCATCCTCCACCTGAGAGAGGCAGTGATAAACGCTCAAACCAAAGCCACGGGCCGACGGCGGAGTGGGCAAGGACTGAAACAGGTTCTTGACCTTGTCCAAACGGTTTCGGCTCTGCTCCAGATAAGTGCAAAACGCCTCCATCAGATCATCGTCATAGGGATCGGCTGAAAGAGCTTTCAATTCCGCAGCGAAAGGATTAATCACCTGCCCGAGCAGACGATCAATCGGGGCGTAAACCTTCTGCAGCCACGTGGACAATGCCTGGTCTTCGCTAGCTCCCTGGCCTGATGCATGCCGTGCCGCCTGACTGGCTCTGGCATTGCGGGCCCCACGGGCTCGTGCTTCCTCGCGGACGGACTGCGGGGATCCCTGCTCACGATCAAAGCAACGCCTGGCCTCCGGATCACCGAGCTGTTCCCAGGCGGCGTTGAGCGCCAGGATTCGCTCTTCATCGCCTCCTGCGTCGGGGTGGTGCTGCTTCACCAGGCGGCGATAGGCCGCTTTGAGTTCGGCCTGGGTGGCGTTGGATGTCACCTCAAGAACCTCATAGGGATCCTGGGGGTGATCCGAGCGATTGGAGAACGCAGGGCTCAAAGCTGACCATCCCGGCGCGCCGGCAGAACAGATGCAGCACTGAACATCGGCGTGGAGAGATAACGCTCGCCGAAGCTGGCAAGAATCACCACGATTCGTCGTCCGGCCATCGCTGGACGCTGTCCCACCTTCAACGCTGCTGCAACAGCTGCTCCGCTGCTCACTCCGCAGAGCAGTCCTTCTTCCCGGGCAAGACGCCGGCCCAGTTCCATGGCCTGCTCATCGGTCACTGCGATGACCTCATCGATCCATTCCTTCTCCAGAACCGGAGGGACAAAGCCAGCCCCGATGCCTTGAATGCGGTGCGGACCTGCTGCCCCGCCCGATAGCACTGGGCTGGCAGCAGGCTCCACTGCAATCACTTGAAGATCCTGCTGCCGGCTGCGTAGCACTCGGGCACAACCGGTGATGGTTCCTCCCGTCCCCACACCGGCCACCAGAGCATCCAGTCGGCCTTCTGTGTCCTGCCAGATTTCCTCTGCGGTGGACTTCGCATGCACGGAGGGATTGGCAGGGTTATCGAATTGCTGAAGCAGATAGGCCCCTGGAATCTCTTGCACCAGCTCCCTGGCGAGAGCGATGGCGCCCTGCATTCCTTCATTGCCTGGGGTGAGCTGCAATTCCGCGCCGTAGGCACGCAGCATCGATCTCCGCTCCGTGCTCATGGTGTCAGGCATCGTGAGAATCAATCGATAACCTCGCGCTGCCGCGACCATCGCCAGAGCAATGCCGGTATTACCGCTGGTGGGCTCCACCAGCACAGTGCTGCCCGGCACGATGGTGCCGCTTTGTTCCGCCGCTTCGACCATGGCCCCCGCGATGCGGTCTTTCACTGAGGCCGTGGGATTGAAACTCTCAAGCTTCGCAACAATCTCGGCTTTGCAGTCGAAGGCCTGAGGAAGACGATTGAGCCGCACCAAGGGCGTACGACCCACCAACGCTGTGATGTCGGGAGCGATCGGCATGCGGGTCGAGTGACTGATGCTGCGTCAAATCCATCCAATCATCACAAGCGCAGATCAGGCACTGCGATTCCGCACGGGTCGACTCCCCAATCATTCAAACGAATAAAAAAAGCCCCCCTTCAGGAAGGGAGGCTAAATACACCGAAACCGGTTCTGAATCAGAAGCGGAAGGTTGTCTTGACGAGACCACCAAAGTTATTGAAGGTCTCATCACTACTGTCAGCCAAACCAGTGGTGTTGGCGCCCAGAGGACGGCTCAAGTAGAAGATGGCGGGAGTGACAGAGATGTTGTCAGTCACTTGGAACATGTACCACCATTCCCAGGCGTAGTTGCCATCAGCGACAAAATCGCTTCCGTTGTTGTAATCGGAGTCATTTTCCCAGCTGGTCACGAAGGTCGGCTGGCCAACAGCCATACCAGCTGCATTGCCTTTCAGGAAGACATCAGCCCACTGAAGGCCCACATACCAGGACTGGGATGTTGCTCCGCCAATGGAGCCGGTGGCACCATCTTCATCACGGAAATTGGCGTTTTTAGCGTCAACTGAGTTGTAACCCCAGCCTGTGCTGATACTGGGGAACCAACCTGCATTTTCAGGAGTCCACCAGGCACTTACACCCACGGAGTTGGTCGTACCCAAGCCACTCATGAAGTTGGCAAGGGGTGTTCCGTTACCGGAATAAATACCAGCTCCGTTGTCGCCCGATGCATAGTTGTATGCAGCAGCAATACCCCAGTTGTCGGGGGCATAGGCGATCTGAATGGTTCCGCTGCTTGAGGCGCAATCGGTTCCAATACCGCCGCAATCTTCCGTATCTCGATCAAAAGCGTTGTTTGAGTCGATTACAGAGGGGTTGCCGTTTTTACCGTTGCCACTCACGTAGTTAACGCTGATGCTGAAGTCGTTGTCAGACCACCAGAGACCAGCACCTGCACCGAGTTGCAGGTTGTAGGTCTGAGGAGCACCGGCGTAGGTGAAGAAGTCGAGGACAGTGTCAGATGGATAAGCACTTGGCCATACAGCCAGCATGTCGTCCTGACGGACACGGCCACCCACTGTGGCGGTGAAGTTGGATCCGATGGGGAATTGATACCAGATTCTGTTGACATTGATCTGGTCGGGACTGCCTTCTTCGTAGGCGGTCTCCATCGTGGTCAGACCCGAATAATCGCTGTTACCGCCGAAAGCAGAGTTAGCGAAGTTGCCCGCACGCAGCATGGTGCGCAGAAGGTCCTTACCAGTGAAACTGGTGTCAAGGAAGAGACGGGTGTCGTAGTTAAAGGTGGTTGCGCCGGATGCAGCCGCCGCGAGATCCGCAACCTTTTCACCACCGACTTCAGCACTTCCGCCGTAGCTGTTGGCGCCGATCACGAAGGTGGTCTGGCCTGTCAATTTGGTCGTGGTGGAGAACTGGGTTGCTTCCAGTTCGCCAACGCGAGCTTCCAGACCGTCAACACGACCCTTAACGATGGCGAGTTCCTTTTCGAACTCCTTCATCAGGCGCTTGAGCTCGTCGGTCACCTCGGTGACGCGGTCGAGACAGGCGTTCAACAGTGCAGCCGCTTCGAAGCGGGTCATTGCACGGTTGCCGCGGTAGGTGCCGTTGGGATAGCCGGCAACGCAGCCGTAGCGCTCAATCAGGTTGCTGAGAGCCTGATAAGCCCAGTCGGTCGGGTAGACGTCAGAGAACTGGGTGATGCTGGTGACCTGATCGACAGACACCGCGCCTTCGGAAACGGAGGCGTAGTCGGAAACACCTGCAAAATTGACTTCAGTTGCACCGACTGCCACAGGAGCCAGAAGGCCCAGGGCAGCAGGAGCAACTAATAGTTGCTTGAACAATTTCATGGGGAAGGGTCCTCACACACAGAACCGGCGAATGTATAAAACGCCACAGTGAATCTGGCCGATCGCCAAGGTCAAACACCTATGTGGTGTGACAGCGCGAATCCTGACATGTATCGATTAGCACCAAAATCAGCGATTTGTGTAAGAACGGTGACCAAACATGCCTGTCGTGAATGCATCTCAGCAAAAGAGCGCGAGAGAGGGTATTACTTCAAAACGATGCCCCCGACCGGAAACCGATCGGGGGCTCTCGCCGGGACCACTCTGGCGCGGAACCGATTGATCACTTGAGGGAAGGTGCCGTCAGCCGGCGTTCTCCGCGATCAGCAGACCCTGAATTAAAGAACTGGAACTCATGGACACCTCCTCCTGAAGGATTGTGAATGCCGGTGACGCGTTCGAAATCAAGGATCGCTCCGGGGAGCGAAACCTGAATTCACGACACTGCATCCTGTACCTCAGGACCATACTCAGATTCGTCAGCCCTGTGGAGTACACCTGGGCTCCAACCCCATGTCATCCAAGCTTCCCTGGCGGATCCTCTTCACTCTCTGGGCTGTCGCAGCTGTTCTATCGCTAGTGGGCCTGGGGAATGTGCCACTGAGGGACTTTGATGAAGCCACCGTGGCGAGAGTGGCCCTCGAACTTCACCAGGGTCAAGGCGAAGCGGCATGGCTGCCAACACTCTGGGGGAATCCTTACCTCAATAAAGCGCCAGGCCTGCATTTGATCATCGCAGCGTTGATTGGCATCAACCCATCCTCAGGACTTCCTGATGAATGGACGATCCGAATTGCACCGGCCCTTCTTTCCACACTGGTTGTCCCGTTGGGCGGACTGATGCAGTGGACGCTTCGACCCGGTGACCGATCAAGCACGCTTGCCATAAGCGCCATTCTGATGACGCTTCTGCCGGTCGCTCGCCATGGGCGAATGGCCATGCTCGATGGCACTCAGCTCTCCGTCATGGCGGCGCTTTGGTTGGGACTGATGCATCTAACTTCAACGCATCAGCCGCGGCGTGTAGGACTGCTGACCGGATTAGCAGCAAGCGCGATGCTTCTGCTGAAAGCCCCCCTACTGGTGCCCGCCGCCGCCGCCGGAGCGCTGGCTATTACCTGGGGGAAGGAATGGCGGCATTGGCAACTGCCACAGACATGCTTAGGAATTGCAGCAGGGGTGGCGCCAGGCCTTGCCTGGCATGGATGGCATGCCCTTGTGCGCGGTCAATCTGCACTGTGGCTCTGGGGGGGTGATGGCGCAGGACGCGTTCTTCTGGATGCCGGCGAGGGAAGTGACCTCGGCTGGCGAGTGCCTTTCATCGAAATGCTCGAAGGAGGCTGGCCTTGGCTCGCCCTCTTCCCGATTGCGGTGCTGTGGGCCTGGCAGCTCAGAACCACACGCTGGGGACGATGGAGCCTGAGCCTTCTGGTCGTATTGAGTGCATCGATCCTGCCTTTACGCACTCAGCTGCCCTGGTACAGCCACCCTCTCTGGCTCCCAGTGGCCCTGCTCTGCGCACCGCTGTTTGCCTGGATCGTGAACCAGAAGGCCTCACCTGAAACACCACTACAGCTGCGAGGTCTTCTGAGCAGAGTTCCACGGCTCTGGACTCTGATGGGCCTGCTGCTGCTGATTCTCCTGGGGGCCAGCATGACACCGCTCGCATCTGCTCTCAGCGACTATCGGGGGCCGGCCGCAGCTCTGGGGCTGGGCTGGAGCGCTGGGGGGTACTTGCTCATGACCAGAAGCATCCGTCAAAGACGACTGGGCGCCTTAAGCCTTGTATGTGGAAACCTGGGGGCTCTAGCACTGATCTTCAGCTCACCGCTCTGGCACTGGGAACTCAATGAAACATGGCCCGTTAAACCTGTTGCCGATCTGACAACACATGGGCAGGGACAACAGATCACCATCGTGGGGCATAACGAAAGGCCCAGCCTGAATTGGTACGCAAAGCAGAGAATTGCCCGAAATCGTTCAGACAAGAGACTGCGCTTGAGCGACAAGCAGCAACATCAGTGTGAAGTCTTGGCCAGATACCAAAAGTGGACTTTGACTAATTGCGATAACATGCTCCTAGAAGATTAAAGTCGTGTCCTTCACAACTGGATCAGAAAATATCGAAATTCTAGGATTATCGATCATCCTGCCGACATACAACGAGGCTGGATCCATCGAGACAATGGTGTCCTCACTTCTGGAACTCACCAATCAATATCAAGTCGAAATTTTAGTTGTTGATGATGATTCCCAGGATGGAACTGCAAATATTGTACGAAAACTGGCAAGACAGGATTCCCGGATCAAGTTAATTCAGCGCGTAGGGCGCTCCGGACTAGCAAGCGCCATCAAGGAAGGGTTAATCGCTGCCATTTATCCGTTTGCGATTGCCATGGACAGTGACGGACAACACGAACCCTCCTCAGTCTTATCAGCCATTCAGCATCTTCAGGACGGCGCTGAACTAGTGATTGGAAGTCGCTTTCTTGTTAACTCTAAAATCCATGGGCTGAGTGAACGCCGAACCGAAGGTTCCAATCTGGCTAATCGCCTAGCGAGATGGAGTCTTCCCAACAACTATTGCCACCTGACCGATTACATGAGTGGCTTTATCGCCATGGACCTCAATCGCTGCATTCAGTTGATCAGAAAAGTTGATGTCAACGGCTTCAAATTCTTGTACGAACTTCTTGCGATCAGCAAAGGAAAGCTGAAAATCACTGAAATACCACTGAATTTTCAACCACGACTCCATGGAAGTTCAAAACTGGACTACGCCATACTTTGGGATTTTGTTGTATCACTGATTCACACTGCCCTGTTCAGGCTCCTTCCGCGAAGAGCAATCAGCTTTGGCCTAGTTGGAGTCTCTGGGGTCGTTGTACAACTGATCATCACGTCGCTGGTCATGGCTCTTGGATTGAGCTTTCAAAAAGCGCTGCCTGTTGCTGTGATTTCAGCCGCGAGCTCAAATTATCTAATCAATAACAGCTTGACATTCAAAGACCGACGCCAGCATGGCCGACGATTACTCAAAGGTCTTCTCAAATTCTTACTCGTCGCCTCTCTTCCTTCACTGGCCAATATTGGGCTGGCAACTGTTTTCTACAATCTAGTTCAGGCCAATGCTGTTATTGCACAACTATCAGGAATCATCGTGGTTTACATCTGGAATTATGCGGCATCATCGCGATTTGTCTGGAACACCCCCTGAACCGCTAATTCAATGACAGCGAGTTGCCTGGGAAGCCGAAAGCAAAATCTGCTTGCTGATGCGACCTGGATTCCAGTAAGTCTGGGAGTCATCTTACGCAGCATTCAAGTCTGGATGCCCATCACCGGTATCCACAGCTGGCGGCAAGCTGATACTGCAGCGATGGCTCGACATTTCCATCTGTCAAAGACGCCGATTTGGTTGCCACAGATTGACTGGGGAGGTGAATCTACTGGCTATGTGGAATCAGAGTTCCCACTATTCCCATACCTAACGAGTCAGCTCTATCAATTCTTTGGCATTCACGAGTGGCTGGGACGCTGTGTCTCGATCCTCTGCAGCGGATTAACCATTTGGCTCATCATTCGGCTTGGACGACGCTGGTTTGATCCGACAGCTGGCTGGTGGGGCGGAATGGCCATGGCTGTCGCTCCCTTAGGCGTTTATTACGGCCGGAGCTTTCAAGCAGAAGCACTGATGTTGCTTTGCGCTGCTGCGGCACTCGAGTGCCACAGCTTTTGGAGCAGTCAGAAATCAAAATGGGGACTGGTTCTGAGTTGGCTGTTTTTTACTACTGCGGCATTGATCAAAGTAATTCCTCTGCTTTGGCTAGGACTTCCATTACTACTGGTGCATCTGACCCCGGCTCCACGGGAGCAAGCAATAACGCTCCAAGTGACTGCTCAGCAGTTGCTAAGGCTATTTCGATCCCCAGGTTTCTGGATCTATGGCGGAACATCGATTGCGATTATTTCAGCCTGGTATTTCCATGCTTACCACCTTGGTGAAGCCAGCGGGTTGAGCTTCGGATTCTGGGGGGAAGACAGCGATCGCAGCAACATCGGACTCATTCTGAATCTTTCCAGCTGGCTGAATCTGACCATTCGCATTGGCACCAGGTTGTTGTGTGTGATCGGCATCCCATTCCTGATTCTTGGAGGAATTCGCAGCTGGTCAACAGGCGGAGGGCGCATCGCGATCGGAGGGTTGATCGGGCTGTTGATTTGCACAGTCGCCACCATGCGTTCCAGCACTGTTCATGAGTACTACCAGTTCCCGCTGCTGTTGTTCACATCACCGCTCATTGGATTGGGCTGGAACTCTTGGCAGAGGCAGCGAAACGGACGATTGATCTGGACGTTTCTGGGGCTTTGGATGATGGTCAGCGTCGTTGTACTTTCACTTGATTACTGGGCTATCGAGGCTCGCCAGAGCAGAATCTGGATGCCACTGGCGAAGACCATCCGCAATGAGCTCCCGGCAGATGCTCGACTGATCACAGTGACTGGCCCTGACCCGACACTTCTCAATCTCTCTCGTCGTCAGGGTTGGCTCATCTCCAGCGGGAAAATCACCCCATCGAAAATGACTGAATTGAAGCAAGCTGGGGCAAGTCATCTGGCAGGAAGCTTTCTCTGGGAGGAGACCTATCAGGCCATGCCAGAAGATCATCAAAAAACACTTCGTCGTATCGCATCCTCTAGCGATAACGGCTGGATCGACGAAAGACATCAGACGTTTCTTATCCCACTCAAGGATCTACCGACAGACTTTTAAGTCATCACTGCAGACATCATCATTGAATCCACGGACAATCTCTAGCAGATCCTGCTCTATTTGACACTGATCCAGCCAAATTCTGCTGTCGCTGCAACACAACGGCTCCCTGATGACAGTGCACCAACTGATAATCACCCGATTCAGTGAGCTTGTTCAACTCACGCCGAATCGAACGCTGCTGATTGTGCTCAAGATCGAACACTGGAGCGAGCGGTGAATAAAACCCTGGGAATGCCACAACCCAATCAACATTTTGCGGATCTCCATCGCGATCGCGGTAACGAATGTGTTTCGGGAAGCGGATGACCACATCCCGTTGAGCTAAGAGAGGCAGAAGGGGCGTATCGGCCGAAACGGAAGCCTGCTCCGGGATCATGGCCACGGCCTCAAGCGCAGCGGCCCTTCGATCGAGCATCTCGGTTGGAGGTACATGCACCCAGGGAGAAAAACTGTCCGGGACCAGTGCTGAAAGGCTGCGATGTGGATTACCAACCAGAGTGAGCAGAAGCCCGAGGGCGAGGGCTCCTGTCCAGCATCGACGAATCCATCGTCTGGACCAGATGGCGGGGTGGGTCTGCCACCACAGGACCGCTCCCAGGTACAGGCCGGGAACCAGGGCAAGCACATAACGCAGCGTGACAGACAGTGCTGAACGTCCCTGGGAGACCAAAGCGATGAACAGAGGAACGGCCACAAGCAGCAACGAATCAACGGAAAGCAGCGGGATAAACAGCAACGGCAGACTCAAAGCAAGCAGGAACCCGAGCGTGCTGCCTGGCGGTGACACGATTGCCTGAAGCAGCGCCAGAGGCTGGCGGAGCATGCCGAGCATCACCGCAAACGTGCCACCTGAAACGTCCTCAACGAGATGTCCAAACTTCTCCTGAAGAAAGCGATCCGAAAGTGAGGAATCAACCGCCGGCTGAATCCAACCCGTCACTAGTAGCACCCAGAAAAATGCCATCAGCATCAAGCCGACAGACATCCAGCGCATACCTGGCCGCCTAACAAGACCCCATAGTCCAAGCGAAAACAACACCAGACCGCTGTCCTCACGCACCAGCAACAGCAGCAGCGCGGTCAGGATCAGCTGACCACGACGGTCCTCTAGAAGTGCCTCTACAACAAGAAATCCAAGGAGTGGCAACCAGATGAGATCGTGAAAATTTTCAAGTGCAGGTCCGATCACCGCGCCACTCAGGTAATAAGCGGCGGTAATCCTGAGGGCGAGAGATTCGGGCAGACGCCTAGAAGCGATCCGCCATAACACAAGACCTGCCGCCGTCAGCACGGACACCTGCGCTATCGGTAATGCCCAGCTGCCGAGGAAGACAAGCAGAGGAGCAACGAACAGCGTGAGTGCATTGGCATGCTGACCAAGGTGCAGATAACCGATGCGGGGCAGCTCCCCACCCACCTTCACAGGACCCGATAAAACAGATGAAAGGCTGCTTTCAAAAGGCCTCCCCTGAGCAGTCGACCAGAGCTCCTGCAAAAACAAAGCCTGGTCGTAGGTGGCGCTCAAACTTTCTAGCCGCCAGATCTGAATGGTCAGACACAGCAGAAAAAACCCTCCTGCCAAGAGGATCACAGGACGAGGACATGACCAGCGGGCTGAAACACCCGTTGCGAAGGGGTCGCGCATGCAGCCCTGACTTGATGTCTGAGCAGGCTACGGATTGCTTGAATCAAGTACTCCGGGTTGCTGCTCGGCGGCTCCCAGCAAGACATACGTCCTGAGAAGCAGCAATAAGCCCGATCCATAGAGAACAAGCTCACCCCATTCCTGGTCGCGGTTGTGGATGACATCAGACCATGACTCTGTAGCCACGCAGTAGGCAAGACCCACTACCAGCAGAAAGAGTGGCCAGCTGTATTGAGCAGGCATCAATGCCTGCACAAGTGTTTTCCGCTGTGCTGACGATCGACGCAGGGCTCTTCTGCAGATCCAAGGAAGCAGAAGAACCGCTGTTAACAGAGCCACTGTTGCCAGGAACGTGAAGAGATCAAGACGATCCTGAAACCATCCGATGTTGTGAAGAGTGGTCTCCTGCTGAGCGTTGATGGAGCGAATCGATTCCGGCGTCTGCCAGCCAAAAATCACCTGACCCCAGGCCAGCTCCTCCAGCAGCAGTAAGGCAAGAAGCACTGCAAAACCTCTGGCCAGCAGGCATGGGGCTGGGTGCTTCAACTGTCGCCTGAGATCAACCCCGATCAGCCAGGCCACCCGACAGGCTGCAGCCAGAACAAGCACCTGACTCCATTCCACCAAGCCACCTTCGCCGAAGACAAGCCGTTTGTAGGCATCCATGTCTGCAGAGCTGATCTTCAAAACGGCAATCAACAGAATCACTGCTGCGACCAGCAGCCAAACTGTCAGGCGACGGGCACGATGGGCAGGCAGATCTGCATCGGCCAGCATTCGCTTCATCCATGGGGAAATTCGCCCCCATGCCACCACAACCGCCAGAACCAAAGCGAGCAGGAACCACCCTGAATCAGCCGTATTTCCAGCGCCGAACCAAGCGAGCACAAGCTGGATGAAACCGATCATGAATGCCAAAACTGCCGCGGATCCCAGAGCGACAATCAACCAATGCGTTAAACGCACACCCCTGGCATAGCGCATTGAAAATGGCATGTCCCAGACGTTAGGAGCACGGGGTCTTCGATTTGGCCATAAAAAAAGGGCTCCTTGTGGAGCCCCGAGACGGATGGTTTGAAAGGATCAAAGCGCGTTACCGCGTGGCAGAACCTCTTCAGGGAAGACGAAGTTTTCGTGCGGCTGGTCAGCCGGTGCCA
>NZ_UCNJ01000031.1 GCF_900473965.1 Synechococcus sp. UW179A
CCGTCGCATTGGTTCCGATGGATGCTGCATTTGTATTCGTTGACGATGCGTTAAAACCGATCGCAATCGAATCCACGCCAGAGGCAACAGACTGCGTGCCAAGGGCCAAGGAATTATCTCCTATCGCGCAGGCTTTAACGCCAACGGCCATCGCGTCTTGGCCCTGCGTGTTAGCCAGATATCCAATCGCTCCAGCACCAGTACCATTCGCAATGGCTCCAGCACCAATCAAAAAGGAGTTATTAAACGTGGCCGATGTATTCGTACCAATCGCAATCGCATTGGCACCAGACGATGAGGCATTTGCTCCTAGCGCAATGGAGCCATAATTTGAGGAATTTGCTCCTGCACCAATCGCAATAGAGTTGTCTTCTTTGGCGCGAGAACCTGCCCCAAACGCCATAGAGTTGTTTCCTGCTGCAGTAGTATTAGGACCGAATGCAATCGCATTGGCTTCAGTCGTTCTAGCTTCAGATCCAATAGCAATCGATCTTTTACCATTAGCTGTAGCACTCACCAGAGCAAGTGATCCTTCAGAAATTGCGTTCGTACGTGATCCAATACTTACTGCACCTTCTTCAGTGGCATTTGCAGTATCGCCAATAGCAATTGTTGAACTGTTAATAGCACCAACACCATTACCAATCGCGATTTGATTTGTTCCATCAGTAGTACCCGCACCATTACCAATTGCAATGGCACCAGCGCTAGCTGCAGTTCCAGCGCCATTACCCATCGCAATAGCACCCTCAGCAAGGCCAGTGGTCGCAGCATTGCCAATCGCGATCGCGGTACCACTAGCGGCCGCTAAATTACCCATTGCAATCGAGCCAGCCACATCTGCCGTTGTGGCATTACCTATCGCAATCGAACCAAGACCAGTTGATCCAGCTCCATTACCTATAACGACTTGACCAATCGCTTCATCTACACTGGCTGTGGTGCCCATAACTATGTTGCCTGAGCCACTTAAATTAGCAATGCCACTACCTATTAAAATATTCGTACTACCACTAGTGTTTTTAACAGTTGAACCAATTAATATATTATCTGCTCCTGCAATCTCTTGAACTCCGGAACCTATTGCAACTGTTTTTGCGCCAACAGCCACTGCAGAACCAGATCCAATTGCTACTGAACCTGCACCAGCGGTAGATGCTGTACCGATAGCAAGTCCACCCACTGCAGCAGTTCCGCCTAGTGCCGCTGCACCAGCCCCGGTACCACACTGGGCTAGGTCTATAGTTGAACTTGTAACAACGCTGAATGCTCCTCCTCCAACAACTGTCCCGGCTAATCCCGTTTGAGCAGTTCCCTCTCCCTCTATTCCCGCTACAACAACTACTACAGGCAATGTATTGGTCTGAACACCTTCAAGGGTAAATTCACTGAAGGTTGCCTCACCAGATATTTTACCGACACCAGTCCCACATAGACCATACAGCTGAGCATAAGTTGGTGATGCACCAACAAAAAGTGTGCCTGCAAAAAGTAAACCAGTTAGACCATAGTTATACTTTTTCAAGATAAATTTTTAAGTTATATTAAGCTAATTGGCAAACTGTCTGCGTGCAACTCAAAAGCAAACCTATGTGATTAAACCCATATGTCTTTAACTGGTCCCAACTCGAGACCTGCAAGCAATAGCCTCATTCGCATGAATGACCAAAAACATTTGCTGAGCCTCCTTGTCCTGCAACAATTGGATAATAGACGCAAGTTGCTGGTCTCCATATCGAGAAGCTACTGCTCTGGAATAGCACTCACAGATCACTTTTTGATCAATCTTGAGACATGCCTTCTCGAGCTTCTCTCGAAACAAATCATTGGTTTTTGACGCATGCCCAGGCAGCGGCAGTGCAGCACTACAAATCAGAAAAAGCCAGAGCAAGACAAATTTCATTGACATAATAAAAAAATGCTGGCGAATCAAATAAACCATTGCGGAATAATCATTACTTAAACCAATGCAATTCTCGAGAGAGATGTCCACTTCTGCGATTGGGGGGCTATCAAACCAATCCACCGCTCCATCACCACGAAGCTTACGTTCAATCACTGAAAGGAGGAGGGGTTCAATCTCAATTCGTGGCAAATGCCGACATTTCCTTTTGCTCGCCAAAAATCCGGAGATCGGCGAAATAGACAGCCGCAATTTACTTGCACAGTAATGAGTTCGAATGATTTGCAATCGATGGCCTTAATCGTCACCATTTCAACCGTGGTATAAGCCACCTGCTCCCGGCTGGAATCAATAGATTATTGATCTACCAGTTTTTTCATTAATCCTCTCAATATCCATGCCTTATTGGAATCTGACCAATTCAAAA
>NZ_UCNJ01000033.1 GCF_900473965.1 Synechococcus sp. UW179A
CGAGACAGCCTGAGGCTGAAGTCTCTAAGAGATTCAGCTTGAGCTGAATCGGAAAGCCCCCTCTCACGAGGGGGCTTTTTGTTGGCTGCTAGATCAGCGACCCCCGCTGCCATTGCAGACTCCTGCGGCGAGCCTGTGCAAAACCAGCAACATCCACCTGGACTGGAAGGCGATCGGCGGTAATGGGCTGCATGGAGTTGAGATCAATGGTTGTTTCGCTGATTAGCCCCGAGGGTCGAGACCACTCAAGAAGCGTCAGAGATGGTGGTGAAATCACACCGCTGCCAATGATCCGGCGTGGTCCGCTTCCCATCGCTCCAAGACTCAGCAGCCGCAGACCCATTGATTCAGACGGATACCAAGCGTGGTGGTGACCTGAGATCACCAGATCAACCCTGGCTCGTCGCAGAACAATGGCCAGCCCCTGTGAATTGGTGATACATTCGCCAGCACGAGCCCGTCCTTCGCTGAAGGCTGTAAGCGGGAGATGCCCCATGACAAGGCATAGATCATCAGGCTGGCGATAGGGCGAGCTCAGTGCTGACTCGATCCATTGGCGTTGTGATGAATCAACGTTGGCTGAAGAGGCATCGACGACAACGACAAACAGTCCGGGACGTCTCCAGGCGTACTGAAAGGGAAATCGCTCGTTCTCGATGAACCCGGATTGCAGATCCCCGCGATGCTGGCCCCAAAACAGATCAGCCTGCTGGCGCTCACGCCCATAAATCCAACGCCCTTGATGCTGTTGACTCGATCCATCGTGATTGCCGATGGCCGGGAGTAAGGGAATCCCTGCCTTTTGAAGCGGTGCTCGAACCGAGTGTTCAAAACCAGCCCACATCGCCTTCAGCTGGGAATTCGTTAACGACCTCTTCTGGCCAGCCACCATGTCTCCTGCGCAGAGCACCAGGTCGGGTTGTTGCTGCATCAGCAAACTCACTCCGCGCTGAACGGAGTTGCTGTAGTTCGTACTTCCGTAGGAGCCGTTCAGGTCACTGATCAAGCCCAGTTTCAACTTGTCAGCGTTCTGAGCGGATGCTGGGCCCAGTTGTTGTGATCCGCTCTTTCGGAAAAAACCATCAAGGACGCTGCCTGAAACCGCTGCGCCTGCGATCAACCGTAGAAATGTGCGACGTCCAGTCTGTTTCATCAGCCGAGTTTATGGCCAACATCCATGTATGGATGATATTAGGCCCAGGATAATTTCCTAGCTGTTGTTTTTTGAACCCCATTCAAGAACTGGAACAAGATGGTTCCCAATCAAAAAACTGTCATGGTTGATCCAACCCATCGTCGGATTACTGCGACAGCGGCTTGTTCTCAGGTTTTTCAGTTACTTCCTTGTTGTTTTGAGAGGGTGTTTCGATTTCCGACTCCTCAGATTCTTGTTCTAAAGGGATCACTTTTTTCGGACCAACAACGTCTACAGCTGTGCGTTGAACGACAAGCTGGTAATTGCTCCGAAGAAGTTTGTTGATCTCTTCTTGTACCAATGTCACCTGCTTGTAGCTGGGAAGGTCGGCATCCGTTACACGAACAATGATCCGAATAATTCCCTCTTCTTTCTTCTTGTCATGTTGAGTTGGCCTCCAGTCAATATCAACCTGTTCCACATCAACTAATTCAGGATCGCTGAAGGTTAGAGTTTCATTAACAAGAAATTTACGAACCGTTTGTTCCACCATGGATCGCCGGTTCTCGCGATTGGCTTGATTCAGTAATCCGATGAAGCTGCCTCCCAGTGGAATCAGCAACAGGCCTGTCAGTGTGAAGCTGGCCACGCTGAGTTGACTTCGGAGCAGCTTTTGGCGGAATTCGGAGTCTTGCCAGGCCATCAGTACCAACCCGCCTGTGAGAATGCCCAGCAGGTTGGTGGCGAAAAGTAATCCGGCTCCGGAGGCCGCACTCCAGCTCTGGTGTGACAGCAACAGTCCCATTACGCAAACAGGAGGCACCAGGGCCACGGCGATTGCCGTTCCAGCCAGCGAACTCACAGCATCGCTTCGCAACTTGGCGTACGTCGCCAGACCTCCTGCCACAAGGGCGATCCCCAGATCGAGCAGGTTGGGCTCTGTTCTGGCCAGAACCTCTGTGCCGAACTGAGGCAAGCCAGCCACAGAACCCAGCAGAAAGGAGAGCAGCGTGGTGCTCAAGACCCCTACCAGTAGGGTTCGCATTGATCGGCCCAGCAGACGCACTTCGCCCAGCAAGATGGCGAAGGCTGCGGCTCTTAGAGGCATGATCCAAGGAGCAACCACCATGGCTCCGATGACGACCGCAGTGCTGTTGGCAAGCAGCCCCAGGGTGGAGATCAGGCTCGCTCCAACGCTGAGCACGATAAACACCTCATCCAAGGTGGCATCGTGCATGTGGCTGCGATGCAGTTGCCTGATTTTGCGGCTGGACAAGCTGCCCTGCTCCATGAACGCGTCAAAGGTGTGAGCAGTCTGATTGTTAGCGCTCAACTTGTTCAGGATCTGGTGACGCAAATATTGCCGATCTAAGAATTCACCAACTGTTCTGAGCTCTCCAGCTTTTCGTTAACTGCGCTCTGTGCCTCAACATCTGAATCAATGCACCAACGAATGGAATGGCTTTGGTGCTGTTGATTGTTTTTTAAGTTTTTGGTCTGGATCGACGACAGGCAGCGCTCGTGCGGCAGCTCTTGACTCAAGGGCTATTGGGAGAGAGGTCACCCAGGACCATGGTCAATCGTATTCGCCAGTACCAATTTCCAAATCATTAAAGGTTTGATTGCTGTTGCAATGGCGGAATTCAGCAGCGCTTCCTTTAAGTTGTGGAGCCGACTTTTGCGCGATGTCTCCCTCTGACTTGTCTTCTTTGGAATGGGAAGCGGATGGCGAAATGTCAGCTCAAGACACCTGGGATCTTGTGACGCGCTTGGCGAGAGTGGAAGAACAGGAAAAAGCTTCGAGCCTGCTGCACCTGTCTTCAAAGCACAGTCATTCCAAAAATAAGAAGTCTTAATTGCAAGGTTAATCTTGTGTCTATGATTCAAATTGGAAATCAACTTGAATCATTAAGATTTTTTGAAATTAATATTGTAATGAAATTGATATTGTTTTGCTTAGAAAGTTTAGAGGAGCTGCATCGTTCATCTAAGCTTTTATAGACCAAATATCTAAAATGCGATAGATCAATTGCTGGGTTTTGAAGCCAATGGTACTGCTGAAATAATGTAAATTTGAAGAGAAAAATTATTTTCTTTCATTCTGCTGCTGCCTGGCTGTCGTCCTGATCTGTGCGTGTTCACGTCTCGTGTTCCTCTTCTCTGAAGAGTTATGTTTTGATTGAATCCCGAGCGAAGTTCAGCCGGTCTCTATTGGTCTTCATCGGTTGATGTTGACTGTGTTGAGCTCGGCTGTACTGTGAAGTTGCGGACAGAATTTATTTAGGACGCTTTGTGAGATCTCCAAAGTCGTCATCGTTGGGCTGCATGAATTGCCAGACAACTGGCACCGTGAACACCACAACAAGGCCAATGGTGGCCCAAATCGCAACGGTGTAATCGCCCATTCGGTGTTCCTCCTTGAAATGGTGACCATAACGGGAATGCGTCTGAGCAGGTCATCATCTGCAACTTATACAGGCCACCGATTGGGATGCGTTGCTTTGATTGCACTCAAATCCGCTGCCTCGTCTTGGTTGTGAGGCTGTACATGCGTTTGATGTGGTCTCAGTTCGCCAAGGCTTTTTTGGGACATGCGCACTAGGGCAGAGTTGCGGTCTTCCTGGCACAAGTTGTTCGGTATTCACCTCACCGGAGCTCACTGGATCGATTAAGGTTGTGGAACGTTGGCCCCAAGAGGGGCGCAGTCCGATCTCAAACAGGCAACGGGGTTTGAGGCGCTGTAGGAAGTTCTAATGAACACCCTCGCAATGATCAAAGAAAAAGAGCTCAAGGCTCGTCGCCTTCATGTCGCTCAGCATTCTTTTGCTGCTTCGTCTGAAGGATGTGATGTCACATCAGCACACATGTCACCAACCAAGCTTGTCGATTGCACATTCTGAGCTGAGTGATCGCTTCTAACCACGATGGCCCCGCGAATGCGGGGCTTTTTTGTCGACAAATTTGCTGCACTGTCAGTGTTTGTGGCCCTTTTGGGTGGGTGTGTTGCTTGCCATCGTTTAGAACCCTCCGAATCGAAGGCACACTTCCAGTGCTCCAAGCCCGAACAGGAAAGTGCCACCAAGAAACGCCAATTCTTTAGGACTCTTGGCCATGGGTCGGCGGGCTGAGCCCGGAAATAACGCTGATCCAAATCTAAAGGAAACTTGAAGGCTGAGCATTTCGAAAGGTTGCCGTTTGAGCGCTCGTATCGCCCCAAGTTGCAGAGGTTCATGAAATGGGCTTCATAAACCAGCCAATTCTTGGCGTCGCTTTACGTATTTAAATAATTCTCAGAAGGAATAATCCCTGGCATCGCTTCCTGGTCGGGGTTCCAGGCGGCAAGCTGATTGCTCAATGATTTTGAGGCTTGCAGAAAAGCTCTTTGATCAGCTCCTCGGCTCAAAGCCTTTTCCCTCGAAGAGCTGATGCATCAAGGCCGGAGCTACAGGACGAGCAGAGCGATAAAGGCGCAAAGATCGGCCTTGTATTGCTTGGCCAAAAGGAGCCATGCCCCACTACGACGCGTGCGTCCTCACCGATGGATGTCTGATGGCTGACGACATAAGGCTGTTGTCGCTGCCAGCGCCGATTCCAAGTTGGCTGCCCGTTGGATCCAGGTGAAACCCTTGTCCATGTAACAAGTAATCGGTTGAGACTTGCAGAATTCCATTTCCTTCCAAGTTGGCTTGCCGAGATGCTGCCCCTGATTGACAGTGGTTTGATCAGTGATCCAGCTGGGATCATCGCCATTGGTGAAGAGCTGTTTGAGGCTCATGCTGGTGCGATGGAAGCTTTCCGTGTCAGCAGGACTGATCCGGCGATGGCTTATCAGATGCTGGGCCAAAAGTTCAAAGGCTGATCTTTGATGGCAGTGTTAATTAGGAACCCACGAGCAGTGTTGGTAAAAGCCTTGAAAAAGGGATTTTACGTTGGCCAGCGCATTGCAAGGCTTAAGTGATTTGAAGTGGGCGTAATTCTGAGCTCTGCTTGTGCAAGCCGATGTTTTTGTACCAGTGCATGTATGACTTTGACTTGGAATATTTATACCTATCTTATGATAATGCAATAGTGAGTTTATGGAGATAAGCGTTGTCGGCCATTGTCAGGCATCTATTGCTGTTTAGTCATTGTGTTTTGAACCCAATGGCCGACGTTGGCTTAATGAAAGCGCTTGAACGAGATTGTCTTGTTATTCGTTTGAGGCCCGAGGGGGGGAATGGCTCGTTCAGTTGTTATTTGATTCCAAGACGGAGCGGCCATCTGGTGCAATCACCACCACGGTCACCACGCTTGGCTCTGCATTGTTTTGTTCCCAGCCTGGAGGACCACCTGGAATCGTGAATTCAATGCCTTGTGAATCTGAGCGGGTGATGCATGGATTGCCCATGGCGCTGCCAAACATGCAAGTGCTAGGGCGGTATTGACTCAGTCCACCATTGAGTGACACGGCTGTTCCGCGAGCCAAGTTGATTGCCCTTCGGGCAGCCAGGGGCTCAACTGTTATGTCCGATGGAGCCTGGAAAGGCTGCCCAGATCCGGAAGAATCTTCATCGTCGTAGGGGGCAACTGTGGAATCTGTGCTCGGTGGCACCGTTTCGGGCTCTGAGTCGTTTTCCTTACTGAGGGGTGTTGTGGTTCCGTCGCTGGGAAGACAGCTCACGCTGGGGGTGGTGATGTCGATGTCGCTGATGGCGACTTGTTCGCCAGTTTGGCGATCCAAGCATCGATAAGCGTTGGCTTCGGCTTTTGGCGTGAAGATAAGTGTGCTGCTGGCGAGGAGAATTAGACCCGCAGCGGTTTGATGGACGATGCGCATGTCTGAATCATCAATGACTTTGCGTTTCATTAGGAAAGGGCTTGTGGCGATGGAAGGGGTTGATCTCGCGATGCCTCGTGGCCTTTGTTGGTTTACCTTTTCAGCATTTTGGTGGCCCTGCTTACCGGGTTGATGTGGAAAGCAGGGCGGAAGTTTTGCATCAAGGTGGAGGGTGTGGCGGGAATGCTTCGAGGATCAGCGGAAGAGATCGTTAATACCCTGTACTAAGAGATCGCCAATGTGCTTTCCGAGGGCTTCACCGAGTTGTGAGCCTGTGGAAGCTTCAGGATTGGTTTCATCTTCATAAACATCTTCATCTTCGAAGGCAATGTCTTCATCTGCAATGTCTTCGTCTGTAATGTCTTCGTCTGCAATGTCGACATCAGAGTCAGCATCCTGGTCAAAATCTTCATCTGTACCGGTGTTATCAACAATGATGTCGTCGTCCTCTGAATCGATGCCGGAATCTTCGGTGAGGGTTGTGCCTGGAACGGGGAGGCAGCTGATGGCCGTGCTGGTCATGTCGACGGCACTGCGAGCAACCAGTTTTTCAGTGCTGCGCTCAAAGCAGTCAAAAGCAATGGTCATGGCGTTGACCTCTTGCGGCTGAACAGACAGAAGCGCAGCGGAGGAGAGGGTTAGAGCGGAGAGGATGGAGAGTGAGCGGTTCATGGTGGTGAGTGTGCGAGGAGAGAAGTGGAAGTGCGGTGTGTCCACCGATGAACTCAAGATCTCTGAGAATGGGAAATGGGTTGATGAGCTGTGTCATGGATGGCTGTGATGTTGATCACGGGCAAGAAAAAACCCCGCAGAAGGCGGGGTTTCGGGAGGTGTGAGGTGGCTGTCGTTCGCTTAGGGAGACCTGGTTGTACCGCTGCCGTCACAGCGCCAGGTCACCGCAAGCTTGTTTCTAACAAGCAGGAGTGTTGCTAATGGATCTTGGTTTTTGAGTGGGAGTCCATGAGGTGTTGAAGCCAGGGTTACCGCCAACTTTGACCAGACCGTTGCTTGTG
>NZ_UCNJ01000034.1 GCF_900473965.1 Synechococcus sp. UW179A
CTCATGACGATCGCTGTAGGACGCGCGCCACAGCGGGGATGGTTTGACGTCCTCGATGACTGGCTCAAGCGCGACCGCTTCGTTTTTGTCGGCTGGTCCGGCATTCTTCTCTTTCCAACGGCCTACTTGGCCATCGGTGGCTGGCTCACAGGCACCACCTTTGTCACCTCCTGGTACACCCACGGCATTGCTTCGTCGTACCTGGAAGGTTGCAACTTCCTCACAGCTGCTGTGTCCACCCCCGCTGATGCGATGGGTCACAGTCTTCTGTTGCTCTGGGGCCCTGAAGCTCAGGGCGACTTCGTTCGCTGGTGTCAGCTCGGCGGCCTCTGGGCCTTCGTTGCCTTGCACGGTGCCTTCGCTCTGATCGGCTTCATGCTGCGTCAGTTCGAGATTGCCCGTCTGGTCGGCATCCGTCCTTACAACGCCATCGCCTTCTCCGGTCCGATCGCGGTGTTCGTCAGTGTTTTCCTGATGTACCCCCTCGGCCAGAGCAGCTGGTTCTTCGCGCCCTCCTTCGGTGTGGCAGCGATCTTCCGCTTCCTGCTCTTCCTGCAGGGCTTCCACAACTGGACCCTCAACCCCTTCCACATGATGGGCGTCGCCGGCATCCTCGGCGGTGCACTGCTCTGCGCCATTCATGGCGCCACCGTGGAAAACACCTTGTTTGAGGATGGTGAGCAGGCCAACACCTTCAAGGCGTTCGAGCCCACCCAGGAAGAAGAGACCTATTCCATGGTCACCGCTAACCGCTTCTGGAGTCAGATCTTCGGTATCGCTTTCTCCAACAAGCGCTGGCTGCACTTCTTCATGTTGTTCGTGCCTGTGATGGGCCTGTGGACCAGCTCCATCGGCATCATCGGTCTGGCCCTCAACCTGCGCGCCTATGACTTCGTGTCACAGGAAATCCGCGCTGCAGAAGATCCCGAATTTGAGACCTTCTACACCAAGAACATCCTTCTCAATGAAGGTCTGCGTGCCTGGATGGCACCGGCTGACCAGCCGCACGAAAACTTCGTCTTCCCTGAAGAGGTTCTGCC
>NZ_UCNJ01000035.1 GCF_900473965.1 Synechococcus sp. UW179A
ACGGCCTCAAGGCGTTTGAGGTCCGTGAGTCGCCAGGCTTCCTGTCGACGGGTGGGCAATCCCAAACGCTGGAGGGCTTCACGTCCTCGCTGCTGCACCGGTGCCAGCACACTGCTCACCATGATCAGGCCACTCCTTCAGCGGCGAGCTGCTTATCAACCCAGTCGTAGCCAGTTTTCTCCAGCTCGATAGCCAGATCACGGCCGCCGGTGCGCAGGATGCGGCCGGCGGCCATCACATGCACGTAATCGGGTGTGATTTCATCGAGCAATCGCTGGTAATGGGTGATCAGGATCGTGGCGTTCTGCGGACCGGAGAGCTGATTCACACCGCCGGCCACGATACGCAGGGCGTCGATATCCAGCCCGGAATCGGTTTCATCAAGGATCGCCACCACCGGTTCCAGCAGTGCCATCTGCAGGATTTCATTGCGCTTCTTCTCGCCGCCAGAGAAACCCTGGTTGACGCTGCGTTCAAGGAAGGCCGGATCCATCTGCACCACCTTGAGCTTCTCGCGCACGTGGTCTTCAAAGTCAAAGGTGTCGAGCTCTTCCTGTCCCCGCTTTTCGCGCCGCGCGTTGGTGGAGACGCGCAGAAATTCCAGATTGCTGACGCCGGGAATCTCAACCGGATATTGGAAGCTGAGGAACACACCAAGACGTGCACGCTCTTCTGCCTCCAGTTCAAACAAGTCCTCACCGCGATAACGAACGCTGCCGCCAGTGACCTGATAGGCAGGATGGCCAGCCAGCACCTTGGAGAGTGTGCTTTTGCCGCTGCCGTTGCGGCCCATGATCGCGTGAATTTCACCGGCTCTGATCTGGAGATTTACGCCTTTGAGGATGGGCTGATCCTCAACGGATGCATGCAGATCATTGATGTCGAGGAGAAGCTCTGAATCCGGATTAATCATGGAGAAAAATAAAGAAATACTGCTTTATTGGGGAGTTGATAAGGGGGATTACCCCACGGCTCCTTCCAGGCGAAGTGAGAGAAGTTTGTCAGCTTCTGCTGCAAATTCCATCGGTAACTGGTTATAAACGTCCTGACAAAAACCACTTACCATCATCGAGACCGCCTCCTCAAAACCAATACCGCGACTCTGCAGATAGAAGAGCTGGTCTTCTGAAATGCGGCAGGTACT